>CALZJC010000239.1 GCA_945787525.1 Thermoanaerobaculia bacterium
GACAGCGCCGCCGCCGCCGAGAGATCGGTCGAGCCAGGATCGGCGGCGGGAAAGCCCTCCGTCACTCCGGTCAGGCCGTCGGTGGCCGCCAGGCTCGGAAAGTCCATGCCGACCGAGCCGTCGGAGCCCAGCGTCACCGAAAAGGTGTTGCCGGTCGAGGCGAAGAACTCGGGCACGTCCTGGAAGGTGACCTTGAACGAGCTCGCCTCCTGCTTGTAGAAGACCAGGCCACCCTGATTGGGCGATAGGTCGTCCCACAGAGGAGCGACTCGCGGCGCACCGTTGACCAGCTCGAAAGAGCTCTCGCTGAAGTCACTGTCACCGCTGCCGAACGTCAGGTTGCCGTTGGAGTTGACGTAGACGTCCGTGTAGGTCGTGCCCTGGTAGGGGAAGCTGAAGCCTCCGCCGAAGGCGACATTGGCTGAAGTGTCATCGCCCAGCGCCAGCAGGATGCCGTCGATGACCTGGAGATCCAGGATGTAGCGGCCGCCGTCGAAAGGCGCCCCCTGGCCCGGGTCGTCGCCGTCGAAGTCGTAGTCACAGCAGAAGGTGACGCCGAGCCCGTAGGTGCCGGTGACCGGGACCGGGAAGAGGAACCCGGACAGCAGCGGGTTCGAGCCCGTGCCGACGTCATCGTTGAAGCCGAGGAAGATGGCGGTGTCGGGATCGCACTTTCCGACCTTGTCGCTGTCGCTATCGCTGTCCGAATCCGAATCCGAATCCGAACCGCTGTCGCTGTCACCGTCATCATCCGGGCAGAACCACAGACCCATCACCGAGTCGAGCTGACCTCGGGTGATCTGGGCCAGCAGGCTGGTCCCTTCTTCCAGGTTGAACCTGTAGAAGTCGATGTCGCCGGCCGGCGGGTCGATCGCCGAATAGGCACGCCGGGTGTCCAGCGTGTCGAACGGCGTCGAGATCTTCTTGGCCTTGTCGAGCGAGTTGTTCTTCTCGAACTGGTCCTTGAAGGCCTTGCCGACCTTGTTGTACCGGACCGAATTGCCCTCGACGTCGTACGTGCCGTCGGAAGCACCGAAGTTCTCCCAGATCGCCGCGTCGCGGTCGAGCTTGATCTTCTTCCGGAAGTTGCGGCTGATCGCCGACAGATCGCTCTCCACCTCGGCGCCCGACGTGGTCGGGATGCCGCCGCTCACGCCGACGATGCCGGCGTCCAGATCGAGGCTGGTGTGGGTGATCTTGATGTCGGCGCCCTTGCGATCGCTGTCGCTGTCGCTGTCGCTATCGCTGTCGCTGTCGCTATCGCTGTCGGAGTCGCTGTCCGCGTCGTCGACGCAGTCGTTGGTGTTCTCGTACAGCGTGATGTCGAACGTGTTGGCTCCGGTGGCGAACCACTCGGGCACGTCCTCCCAGGTCACAGTGAACGAGTCGCCGGTCTGGTTGTAGTAGACCGAGCCGCCGGTCGTCGGGTTGAGGTCGTGCCACATGCCGGCGCTCCGTGGTGAACCGTCGAGCATCTCGGCATCGCTCTCCGAGAAGTCCGCATCACCAGCGCCGAAGGTCAGGTTACCGTTGGCGTTGACGAACACCGAGCCATAGGCCTCGCCCTGGAGACAGAACTCGAACGGCAGAGCCAGCTGGACGCTGCCGTCGTCACCGACCGGCAGGGGGTCGCCCTCGCCCGGCTGGTTGAAGACGATGTCGATGCCGGTGTTCGGGCTGCCCGCGGCCACCGTGATGCCCTCGTAAACCGAAGGATCGTCGGTGTCGGGGTCGCTCGACTCGTTGGCGCCGTTCCAGAACTCCTCCGGTCCCGGCAGCGGCGACAGCAGCGGGGTGCTGAATCCACCCGCCAGGATCTCGTCCACGTAGACCGCGTACTCGGCCCCCGGGGTCAGACCCTCGATGTCCCACTGACCGGTGAAGGCGTCGGCACCGACCGAGAAGTCGCCCGAGATCGCCGAGACCGCGTCGTTGTACGGATCGGCGACGTTGCGGGCGATGACGTTGGCGCCGGTGACCGGCGTCGTGCCGATCAGGGCCGCGCCCACGATGCTGCCGAAGTCGGTCGCGAAGTTGGGCTCCGGATAGAGCTCGGAGAGCGTCACGGCGTCGTCCTTGTGCAGCGTCGCGGTCCCTATCGGCGGCCCGTAGTAGAACGGGTACATCGTCTCGACCTCCTCGGTGAACGGATTCGGGACCGGGTCGAACGTGCCGTTCGGGGTCGGTCCGCTGTCGTCGCCGCCGACCGAGCCGAGATAGATCTGGCCGTTGACCACCGTGTGGCCGAGGCCGCTGTAGTGGCCGAACTCATGCACCGCCACATCGAAGCCCGCCGTGGGGTTACCGGCGAAGGTCGGGCCGATCAGGAGAGCGACGCCTTCGAGGGCCTCGCAGGTCACCGTGTTGATCCAACGGATACCGGCGACACCCAGCACACCCGAGGGGAAGCCGAGGGCTGCGCCGGCCGAGCCGTCGAAGTCGAAGATGACCGGGCTGAGGCCGTCGGGCGCCGGCTCGCTCCAGTAGGTCAGAACGTTGGCGCCGGTGACGTCCACCGGCAGCAGGCCGGCGTTGACGTAGGTCGCCGTAGCGGTCGGCACATCCTGCCAGACCTGGAAAGCGCTCGCTACCAGGGCCACTGATGCAGGGCCGTCACCCGGATTGACCAGGTCACCCATGTCGGGGTTGTAGGGGATGTTCGCACCGCCCGAACCCCAGACGAATGCCTGGCCGGGCTGACACTGAGCGATCGGACCACCCGCGAAGGCGGGCACCGCGAGCACCGCGAGAGCGGCGATGAGGGACAGAATCTGGAATCTAGCTTTCATTCTCGGTCTCCTCTACCGGGCCAGGCCGTCACGGATGATCTGGGAGATCTCGGCGTAGCTCAGCCCGCCTTCGGCGGCATCGAGACCAGCTTCGGGCATACCGTGGAACAGGCCGCGGTTGCCGGCGCCGTTCATCACGGTCTCGGCCTTGCCCACACCGTTGATGTGGAAGCAGCCCTGCGCCATGCCGATGGTGTTCGACAGGCCGTGCTCATTCGGCGCGTTGGTCAGGAGCAGATACTCCTCGCCGATGCGCAGCGCCGGCGGATCGGGCAGTACGTTGAGCTGCGCGTAGTCGCCCACCTGCCTGATGGTCGGCTTGAAGGAGCCCGCCACCGTGAACTCGGCGTAGCGCTTGTCGCCCTTCTCGACGAACTCGCCGACAAAGCTCTCGCTGACCTCGAGCCTGTAGGTGACGACCGGCAGCTCGCCGCCCGCCATCTCCTTGGTGCTCTCGCGAATGTCGAGGACCTTGCCGCGATAGATCATCGCCGCCTCGTCACACATCTCGGCCAGGTTCTGGTGCTTGACGAACGCCTGGCCGGCGTCAATCTGTGGCGCGACGAGAACCGCTGCCAGTAACAGCAGCAGCACCGCGCCTTTCTTCTTCATCTGCATTCGACCCTCCTTGTGGATCAGTTGATGGAAAGCTATGGGAAAGCTAAAGGAACCCGCGCCGGCACGAATCACCGGATGGGCAGACCCGCGCAGGGCCTGACGCCAAGACGGAGCTCACGCCCCGGCGCGATGCCCGGTAATGCTCCTGATTGTCTGTGGACTGCTCAAAAAACGGCTCTTCGCGACCTGACGCAACTTCGCCAGGTACACCAACAGCTGTGCGCCGACCGATCGCGGAAAAGACATCATTCTGAAGCGGACGAGCGGATGGTACACATCGAAGTGGTGTGGCGTCAAGCTGGATATTGCCGAACGTCATATCGTGCCCTGGTGCCATGAGCCGCCCTCCGGACGCGAGGCGTCGTGCCGCGCCAGGGCCAGGCCGAAGAGCCGCTCGTCATCGGTGAACCAGCGATCGAGGGAGAAACCGCCCCTGGCCAGCATGCGCTCCACCTGGCGGCGCTCGTACTTGCACGAGATCTCGGTCAGAAGCTCTTCACCGTCGGCGAGCTCGAGGGTCAGGTCGAGCTTGGGAAGCCGCACCGTCTGGGCGCCCCGCGCCACCAGCCGCATCTCGATCCAGCGGTTCGCCGGGTCGAAGAACGCCCGGTGGGCAAAGCGGTCCGGCTCGAAGTCGCCGCCGGCCAGCCGGTTGACCACCCGCAGGATGTTGCGGTTGAACTCCGCCGTCAGACCGGCCGCGTCGTTGTAGGCGGCCTCGATGACCGCCGTCTCCTTGACCAGATCGACGCCCAGCAGGAAGAAGTCCCCGGGCGCCATCGGCGCGGCGATGCCGCGCAGGAAGGCGACCGCTTCGGCGGGCCGCAGGTTGCCGATCGTCGAGCCGAGGAAGATCACCAGCCGCGGCTCGCCGGGCGGGATGTGGTCGAGGTGGTGGTGGAAGTCGGCCACCAGGCCGTGCACCGTGAGCTCCGGGTAGGCCGCTGCCAGCTCCTCCGCGCTCCGTCGCACCATGGCCTCGCTGACGTCGAGCGGCACGTAGGTGCGCAGGTTGCCGGCCCGCGCAAGGGCGTCGAGCAGGATGCGGGTCTTGCTGGCGGCGCCCGAGCCCAGCTCCACCAGCTCCTCGGCCCCGGTGGCGCGCGCGATCTCGTCGGCGTGGGCCTCGAGCAGGGCGGTCTCGGCGCGGGTGGGGTAGTACTCGGGCAGCTCGGTGATGGCCTCGAAGAGCTCCGAGCCGCGCCGGTCGTAGAAGTAGCGGGACGGGATTCGCCGCGGCCTCTCGAGCAGGGCGGCGCGCAGCTCCGCCAGCTCGGCGCCGGGATCCAGATCCCCGAGAGTGATCTCCACCGTGACGCGGTCCGCCGCGCCGCCGCCGGCGTCTCCTGTCAGGATGCCTCCAGACCGCGCGGCCGCACCGCCCGTTCCAGCCGCCCCAGGGCGAAGTCCACCGCCACCGCCAGCAGAGCCGCCGGCAGGGCGCCGGAGAGGATCAGGGTGGTGTCGGCCAGCTGCAGGCCGGTGACGATCGGCTCGCCCAGGCCGCCGGCGCCGATGAAGGCGGCCAGGGTGGCGGTGCCGACGGTGAGGATGCCGGCGGTGCGCACCCCGGCCATGACCGACGGCGCCGCCAGCGGCAGCCGGATCGAGCGCAGGATCTGGCCCTCGGTCATGCCCAGGGCGCGGGCCGCCTCCACCGCTTCGGGGTCGGCGTCGCGCACGCCGCTGAACGTGTTGCGCACGATCGGGTAGAGCGAGTAGATCCACAACGCGACGATCGCCGGCCGCACGCCGACGCCGAGCAGCGGGATCATGAAGGCGAGAAGCGCAATCGACGGGATCGTCTGGCTGGTGCCGACGAGGCGGATGAGCGGTTCGGCCAGGCGGCGCCGGCGCTCGAGCGCCAGCCCCATCGGCACCGCTGCCAGCACCCCGAGACCGAGGGCCGACGCGGCCAGGCTCAGGTGCTCGAGGAGCCGCCGGGTGAGCTGCGCGCGCTCGGTCCACATGTAGCGCAGCAGGCCGCGGCGGCGAGGCAGCGGCTGCGGCGCGGTGGCCGGCGCGATCAGCCCGAGATCGGCCAGCGCCGCGGCGGCCACTCGCGACTCGTCCTCGCCGCCCTCCTGCAGACGCAGGTTGAGGGCGCGCATCGTCGACTCGTCGAAGGCGTGGGTCAGCAGGGCCAGCGCCGCGCCTGCCTGCGGGTGGCTCTCGAGGGCGGCGCCGCGCACCAGCGCCACGGCTTCGTAGGGCGGGAACAGCTCCCGATCGTCCTCGAGCACCGTCAGGTCGTGCACCAGCAGGCGGCCGTCGGTGGTGTAGACGTCGAGCACCTCCACCCGGCCGGCGCCGGCGGCCTGGTACTTGATCGCCTGCTGCAGCCGGCGCACCTCGGCGAAGCGCAGCCCGTAGAGCGCTTCCAGGCCGGGCAGGCCGTCGGGCCGCTCGGCGAACTCGTAGCCGAAGCCGGCCTCGAGCCGCCCCGCCAGAGGTTCGAGGTCGGAGATCCGTCGCAGACCCTCGGCCGCGGCCAGCGAGCGCGGCACGGCGAT
>CALZJC010000240.1 GCA_945787525.1 Thermoanaerobaculia bacterium
GTGCCCAGGGCCGGAATCGAACCAGCGACACCCTGATTTTCAGTCAGGTGCTCTGTCCACAGAGCCACCCGGACGGCGAGCGAACCCCCGTCTGCTACCCTGCCCCCATACCCGAGCCCGCTCCGCCCTGCATCGACCCACAGGTGGCCTCGGGCCACAGGGGTCTACACCCAAGGGGGCGTGGCGGGCTTTCTCCCGCCTGGCGGCCGGAGTCGCGGGCTACTAGGGAGCCGCCAGATCCGGCGGCTGGCCAAAGTGGACCGCGGCGACGAAGAAGCGGATCCTCTCGCGGGCCGCGTCGCTCAGCTCGGTGAACTCGACACCCATGCCCGCCGGCCCCGACCAGACCACCACCGCGCCGCCCTCGACCGGGATGTCGGGTTCGGCATCGGGCAGGGTGAGGGTGAACTGCAGATTGTTGCCGGCCGGCAGCGCCTGGTCGACGTCGATGAACATGCCCGTATCGCTGAGGTCCTCCACGAAGGCCTGGATTGGCGGGCAGTCGCTCGAATACTCGATCGACAGCCGTTTCTCGACCCGGATCGAGGCTCTGTGCTCTTCACTCGACATTGAATCCCCACATTCTCCCATCAACCGCCTGCGGTCAAGCGCTCGCGCTCGCTGGCCTGTTGTCGCCAAACCCGGGTGTCCCGATGGCGGCAGGCTCGTCCGTCACGATTCGTCCCTCGAATCTGGCCCCCTCTTCGACAATCACGTTGGGCGTCGTGATGTTGCCGCGGACCGAGGCCAGGTAGCAGACCCTCACCTGCTCCTCGCCGAACAGATCGCCGATGACCTCACCCTCCACGCGGATGATCACTCCGTGGATATCGCCCCGAACCCGGCCGGTGGTCCCTATCGCCACGCCATGGGCGTGTAGCGGGACCTGTGCGTCGATGCTCCCATCGACGATCAGGTTGCGGCGCACTCCCGGATCCGCGTCAATGATGGCCGACGAACTGAGGACGTCTCCAGCAGTGGATTCGACATCGCTCGGGCGATGCCTGTCGCGGCCTCCAGGCACGGTCGTCTAGCTCTCCTCCCGGTAGCTTATCGCCATCGACTCGAGAGGCGTGCTGCGCCGCGCCCGGGCGAGCGCCGCCAGGGACTCGATGACCAGCCAGATCGCCAGGACCAGCAGGACCAGTCCGACGACGAACAGCGGGCCGCTGCCCTCGTCCCACCGGCGCCAGAACTCGCGCAGGTTGGAGAGCATCGCGAAGACCGTCGAGACCAGCATGAAGAGCATCGGGGTCCCGGTGAGCCAGGGGTTGCGTCCCCGCTTGACCAGGTAGAGCGTCACGACAAGTAGCGCCAGGCCGGCGAGCAGCTGGTTGGTGGTGCCGAACAGCTGCCACAGCGCCAGCCCCGCCGGCCGGCCGCCGATCTCGTAGAAGGCGAAGAAGGCGATCACCGCCACCGCCAGGCCGGAGGAGACATAGCGGTCGCCGAGCAGGCGGACACCCAGGGTCTCGCCGATCTCCGAGATGTTGAAGCGCAGGAGCCGCGTCGCCGAGTCGAGAGTGGTCAGGGCGAAAGAGACCACCACTACCGCGATGAAGGCGGTGGCCAATCGATGATCGGCTACCCCGAGCCGCTCGATGAAGTGGGCGGCGCCGGTGATGAACACCCCCACCTGCTGGCCCAGCGACTGCATCGAGCCCCAGTCACGGTAGGTCGACTCCCAGACCGCCGCCGGTTCGGCACCGTTCGCACCGAGAACCCCGGCCGTGCAGGCGAGCACCGCCAACAGCCCGAGCAGCGATTCACCGATCATGCCGCCATAGCCGATCGGCCGGGCATGCATTTCGCTGCCGATCTGCTTCGCCGTGGTGCCCGAAGCGACCAGCGAATGGAAGCCACTCGCGGCGCCGCAGGCGATGATGATGAAGACGAACGGGTAGAAGCTCGGCGCCCCCTCCGGGTGCGGGCGGAACGCCGGAGCGGCGAACTCCGGCCGCCAGACGAACAGCCCGAGATAGCTCGCCCCGAGACCTAGATAGAGCAGCAGAGAGTTGAGGAAATCGCGCGCCTGGAGCAGGCTCCAGACCGGCAGAACCGAGGCGATGAACGAGTAGGCCAGCAGAGCCACGATCCAGCCGCCCTGCCCCGGCCAACTCGCCCGGTCCATCCATAGCAGCGGCCAACGCAGCCCGCACCAGACACCGCCGAGCATCAGCAAAAAGCCCACCGCCGTTGTCGGCAGGAGCGGGAATCCCCGCTTGTAGAGCAACCACCCCATCGCCATCGCCACCACGATCAGCAGCGCCGACGGGAAGACCGAGGTCGGGAACGACGCCGGGTCGGCCATCGGTCGCGCCGGGTCCCAGCTCTCCGAGATGGAGAACAGCACGGCGATGACATAGACAAAGACGCCCATCGCCAGAGCGATGCCGAAGAAGATGATGAGGTGGAACAGGCTCTTGGCGCGCCGCCCGACGATGCCTTCGGTGACCTTGCCGATCGACATCCCTCGAGCGCGCATGCTGACCACCAGCGCGCCGAAATCGTGCACACAGCCGACAAACACCGCCCCCACGACCACCCACAGCATCGCCGGCAGCCAGCCCCAGATGACCGCCACAGCCGGCCCCAGCATGGGCGAAAGACCGGTGATCGAGGCCCAGTGATGGCCGAACAGCACGTAGCGATTGGTCGGCACGTAGTCGATGCCGTCCTGCTGGGCGTGGGCCGGCGTAACGGCCTTCGGATCGAGCGAGAAGACCCGCCGCGCCAGATACCGGGCGTAGATCGTGTAGCCCAGGAAATAGCCCAGGAAGCACAGTGCTGTGGCGAGCGCGGTCATCTCGACAGGAGCGTGCTGGATGCGAGCCGAAGCGTAGCGCAGGCGGCCACGCGGCGCGAGTCGGGCCTCCGCTGCCGGTAGCCCGCCAGTCTGGTCAGGATGCCCACCAGGAGTTCGGATTTCGGGCAGATACGGCGTTTCGTGGACGCTTGGTGAGAAGAGCAGGCTAGAATGGGGCTCTCAGTCGGGGGACTCGGGAACCATGATCACCGCTTTGGTGAGCAAAAAGGGAGGCGTAGGCAAGACTACGACTGCGGTCAGCCTGGCCGCGGCCCTCGCTCTCGCGGGGCGGCGGACCCTGCTGATCGACCTCGACAGCCAGGCCTCGGCCTCGCTGTCGCTCGGCGTGCCGCGCCACCTGCTGGCGCCATCGACGGCCGACGTTCTGCTGCGGGAGATGCCCGCCTGGCGCGCCGTCCGGGCTACCGCCCTGCCCAACCTGCACCTGCTCACTGCCTCCGCCGACCTGCACGACGTCGAGGAAGAGCTGACACAGATGCCGGATCCGGCAAAGCGACTCCAGCGAGCGCTCGTAGACCTGACGCCGGACTACGAGATCACCCTGATCGACTGCCCCGCGACGATGTCGCTGATCACCACCAACGCCCTGGTCGCCGCCGACTCCTTCATGCTGCCGGTGGTGCCCCAGTACCTGGCTCTCGAGGGCGTCCAGAACCTGCTCGAAGGAGTGCGCCGGATGCGCCACCGCTACGGCACCGGCGCTCGCCTGGCGGGGATCGTCCTGACCATGGTCGACTACCGGACTCGGGCCGGCAAGGAGAACGCCGCGCGGCTGCGCGCGCTCTACGGCGACCGGGTCTTCGCCGTCGAAGTGCGGACCAACGTGCGGCTCGCCGAAGCGCCGGAACGGGGTCTGACCATCTTCGAGTACGACGCCCGCTCCACCGGCGCGCGCGCCTACCAGCTGCTGTCGCAGGAGTTCCTCTGGCGAACCGCCGCCGACGGCCAGCCGGAGGCGCAGGCGGGGCCGGGACCGCGGCGTGCCGAGGCCTACCGCTTCCCGCAGAGCTCGGCGAGCGGGCCCCAGCACTGACCGAATGCCCCGCGTCCTGGCCCAGCGCCTGCTGCACGGCCTCTTTCTGCTCGTCGGCGTCTCCATCCTGACCTTCGTCTTCACCGAGCTGGCGCCGGGAGACTTCTTCGACAACCTGGCCCTGAACCCCGAGGTCTCGGCCGACACGGCCGAGGAGCTGCGGGCCCGCTTCGGCCTCGACGATCCGCTGCCCCGCCGTTACGTGCGCTGGCTTGGCGCCGTGCTACGGGGTGACCTGGGCTACTCCATGGCCCATAACCGCCCCGTGGCGCCGCTGCTCTGGGAACGGGCCAAGAACACCCTGCTGCTGACCGTCACAGCCACCGCCCTCGCCTGGCTGGCCGCCGTCCCACTCGGCATCTGGGCGGCGGATCGGCGCGGTTGGCCCAGGGCCCTCTTTGGGGGCGTCACCTCCGTCGGGCTGGCGGTGCCGGATCTGGTCCTCGGCCTGGCATTCCTCATGCTGGCCGTGCAGATCAACGTGCTGCCCACCGGCGGCATGACCTCGCTCGACTTCGAGAGCATGAGCGTCTGGCAGAAGCTCCTCGACCTCGGCCGGCATCTCTTCCTGCCGGTAACCGCCCTCGCCCTGACCACCGCCCCGATGATCGCCCGCCACGTTCAGTCCAGTGTCGACGAGGTTCTGGCTTCGCCGTTCGTCAACGCGACCGTCGCCCGTGGCGTCTCGCGCCGACGGCTCCTCTACCGCTATGCCCTGCCGGTGGCGGCCAACCCCATGATCTCGCTCCTCGGCCTCTCCGTGGCTGGTCTACTGTCGACGTCACTGCTGATCGAATACATTATGGACTGGCCGGGCATCGGCACCCTGCTGCTCCAGGCGATCATGGCGCGCGACGTCTACGTGGTCATCGGCGCCGTCATGGCCTCGACAGTTCTCCTGATCGCTGGCAACCTCATGGCGGACATCCTCCTGGTCGCCGCCGACCCGCGCATCCGGAGGGTCGAAGCATGAGCCAACGCTGGCGCCTGGCGGTCCCCCTGACCGTCCTCATAACGATCCACCTCGCCACCCTCGTCGGAGGCTTCCTGGCCCCCAACTCCGCCATCGAGCAGAACCGCGATCTGGCCTGGGCCCCGCCGACGAAGCTGAGGTTCGTCGATGCCGAGGGGCGGTTTCATCTGCGGCCGTTTGTCTATCCGTTGAGTGCCGATGGGCAGCAGTTGGATGTCTACATCGAAGACAGGGCCAAACCCTGTGCCCTGAGGTTCTTCGTCCGAGGAGATGAGTACCGATTCGCCGGGCTCTTCCCGACGACCTTGCACTTCCTCGGCGTCGATTCTCCAGCACACCTGTACCTTCTGGGAACGGACGGAGTTGGCCGAGATGTTTTTGCCCGGACGCTCGTGGGCGGCCGAGTTTCGCTCTTTGTCGGCCTCCTGGCTGCCAGCCTGGCGTTGAGCATCGGAGTACTAGTAGGCGGGCTCGCAGGCTACTTGGGCGGTATGACGGATGCTCTATTGATGCGGCTGGCTGAGCTCTTCCTCGCCCTCCCTTGGTTGTACCTGCTCTTGGCCATGCGAGCCTTCCTTCCCCTCGAGCTTCCCCCCATTGCGTCGTTTCTACTCCTCATCACAATCGTAGGGCTCATCGGTTGGGCGCGCCCCGCACGACTTATTCGCGGCGTGGTCTTGAGCGCTAGGCAACGACTCTTCGTCACCGCCGCGCGGGGCTTCGGCGCAACGGCCGCTCATCTCATGGGGCTGCACGTCTTCCCGCAGACACTCAGAACTCTCACAACGCAGGCGGCCATTCTCGTCCCCAGCTATGTCCTTGCCGAGGTTACTCTCTCTTTTCTTGGGCTGGGGATAGCAGAACCGCAGGCAAGCTGGGGGAGTCTCTTTGCAGACCTTCAACAGTACTATGTGCTAGCCAACTACCACTGGATGCTCGCACCGGCAATCCCGTTACTGGCGACATTCCTTTCCTACTACAGCCTCACTAGGCGTCCGCAGACCACTTAGCGAAACCGCCTCAGCATCTTCACACATACCCAACTTCCAGCGGCACGCAAACACCTTGGCAAACACGCAGCCACC
>CALZJC010000241.1 GCA_945787525.1 Thermoanaerobaculia bacterium
CACGAAGAGCCCGTTCGGGTACTGCGGCGCGTTGAGCCGCATCTTCCAGTAGGGCATGAACACCGAGAGCAGGAACAGCAGCACCGCCAACCCGAGCAGCGCCGTCGGCAGCATGAACTGGGCCCGCCCCGCGGCCATCTGCCTCAGGGATACACGGGGCCCGATCAGATCCTCGATCTTGCGCATGAGAGACCTCCCGGCCGGGGATGGGAGAACATGCCCCATTCTCCCATCCCGGCGCGGTTCTGTGTCGTCGACCGGTGGGCTGCTAGGGCGCGACCAGGAAGTAGCCGACCATCTCGAGGTGCAGCGCCGAGCAGAACTCGGAGCAGTAGTAGGTGAAGACCCCGCCGAGGTCCGCTTCGAACTCGATGGTCGTCGACTCACCCGGCTCGAGGCTCAGGTTGTAGTTGTAGCCCGGCAGCGCGAAGCCGTGGGTGGCGTCCTTGGCGCTCTCGATATTGGTGATGTGCCAGATGACGTTGTCGCCCTTGCGCACGTTGACCCGTTCCGGCGTGAAGTGGCTGCGCACGGCGGTCATCCAGACCTCGACCGTGTTGCCCCGCCGCTCGACCTTCTCCTCGCCGATCATCACCGCGTGCTCGTCCTTGGATTGGGTCAGCGGGTTCCAGCCGATCTCGGGATAGATCTCCCAGGCCTTCAGCTTGTCGGCCTTGATCATCTGCACGTAGTGGGGCTCGCCGACGCCGATCGGCATGTCGTAGAGCAGCTTCATCGACTCGCCGGTGCCGGCGATGTCGATGAGCTGGAAGTTCTGCGGATGCAGCGGCCCGACGGTCAGGAACCGGTCGATCGACCACTTGTTGAGGGCCACCAGATAGCCTCCGTCGGGGCTCACCGTGTCGCCCTCGGCGGCGACGATGTGACCGACGTTGTAGTGCACCGGGATCTTCTCGATCAGCGTCCAGTCGGGATCGCCGTGGCTGCCGGCGGACTTGCCGCCCAGGCTCCAGCGCGCCACCGCGGTGTCCAGGAAGAGACTCGTGTAGGCGTAGCCCTTGTCGTCGAACTGGGTGTGCAGCGGCCCGAGCCCGAGCTCGATCTGCTTTTCGAGGGCGGCGTCGAAATCGACGATGTTGACGCCGTAGTCGTCGGTGCCCGAGAACGCCCCGTCGGCGATCGCCTGGCGGATCTTCTCGAAGCTGAAGACCGTGACGTGCGGATCGAGCTTGCCCGAGATCACCAGGTACTCGCCGTTGGGCGTCAAGTCGACGCCGTGCGGGCTCTTCGGCTCGGGCACGAAGTGGAGCACCCCGTTGGCGGCCGAAACGTCGAGCGGCAGCATCTTCATGCCCTCGACCGTCACGGTCTCGCCGGCGGCGACCAGCTCCTCGGCCTTCTTCAGGTCGATCACGTGCAGGTAGTCCATGTCGCGCTGCGACGCGCCGGCCTCGAACGGCGGGTTGTCCTCCTCGATGCCGCCGGTGGCCATCTCGGTGTTGAACGAGTTGCAGAACACCCAGCCGTCGGAGACCAGCTTGCCGGCATCGCACAGATCCTGCCAGTAGGGCGGCAGCTCCATGGCGAACGACCTGTCCGGATCGATGCGGCCGGCCTGCCGGTCGAACTTCCAGAAGGTCACCATGCCGCGGTACTCCTCGGCGTACTTGTCGATCGAGGCATAGGCGGTGCCCAAAGGCGCCGCGTACTGGCCGCCCTCGATCACCCACTCGGTGTCCGGGGTGACGAACGTGCCGCCGTGGTCGCTGGTGGTGATCGGGTTGTTGAGGATCTGCTTGGTCTCGAAGTCGCGCAGATCGATCACCGCGACACGCGCCTGGGCCTTGTCGTTGATGAACAGCCACTCGCCGTCGTACTCACCCCCGGTCTCGGACAGCGCCGGGTGATGGGTGTCGGCCCAGTTGATCTCCTTGCCTCGCACATTGCCGCCGGCCAGGACGGCCCGCGTCTCATCCGAATAGCCCCAGCCCTGCCAGGGCTCCGGAGTGTAGACCCCGATGACCTTGAGCAGCCGCATCGACGGCACGCCGATGACAAACACCTGCCCCGAGTGGCCGCCGGAGGAGAACATGACGTAGTCGTCCTTCTGGCCGGTGGGCACGAACGTCTTCACCGCGGCGTAGACGTCGTCGGGCGTCAGGCCACGGGCGGCGATCACCGCGTCGGTGTCGCCAGACGCCACCTTCGAGACGATCTCGGGTGCCGAGCCGCAGCCGGCGGCCCAGCCCAATCCCGTTGCCAGGACAGCCAGTCCGATGATGGCCCAGACTCCGGGCCCGCTCCGCCTTCTCGACGCACCAGTACTTCTCTTCATACCGCTTCTCCTTGCCAGTTGATCTGGTCGACTCTACGACGACCGCCTGATCCAAGACAGCGCACAGCGTACGGTCGGCGCCTGCCGGTGTCGCCACCCTCGTGGGTGGTCCTGGGCGGGTAGGCCCTTGCTGGTCCGCCACTTCAATGGAGTGTTTGGTCTACTGTACTCCTGCCCGGTAACATCTGAAGATGAGCCCTCTCGAAGCCCGCTCCGACGTCCTGCCCGTCGACCGGATCCGCGCGGCCTTCCCCGCCCTCGGGCGACGCGAGAACGGTCTCCCGGTCGCCTACTTCGACGGACCGGGCGGCACCCAGGTGCCCAGCAGCGTCGTCGACGCCGTCGCCGACTACCTGCTCCATCACAACGCGAACACGCACTGGGAATACCCGACCAGCGCCGAGACCGACGACGCCCTGGCGGAGGCCCGCCGGGCGTTCGCCGACCTTCTCGGAGCGCAGACCGACGAGATCGCCTTCGGCGCCAACATGACGACGCTGACCTTCCATGTCGCGCGCGCCCTCGGCCGTGACTGGCGGGCCGGTGACGAGATCGTCGTGACCGACCTGGATCACCAGGCCAACATCGCCCCGTGGCACGACCTGGCCCGGGAGCGCGATCTGGTCGTGCGCACCGTGCCGATGATCCCCGCCAGCGGCACCCTCGACTGGCACGCCTTCGAATCGCTCGTCACCCGGCGCACACGACTGGTCGCCGTCGGCGGGGCATCCAATGCCATCGGCACGATCAACGACCTGCCCCGGGCGGTTGGGCTGGCCCACAGCGCCGGGGCGCTGGTCTTTGTCGATGGCGTGCACCTGGCGGCGCATGCCATGGTCGACTGCGCGGCGCTCGGCTGCGACCTGTTCGCCTGTTCGCCCTACAAGTTCTACGGCCCCCACGTCGGGGTCCTGGCAGGCCGCCGGGCGCTGATCGAGAAGCTCGACGTGCCGCGGCTGCCGCCGGCCGCCAACGACTCTCCGGAGCGCCTCGAAACGGGCACCCTCTGCCACGAGGGCATCGTCGGCGCCGGCGCCGCGGTGGACTTCCTCGCCTCGCTGAGCCCGGGCCAGGACCGCACGACCAGGCTACGCAACACCTTCGCCACCGCGCACCGCCGTGGCGAGGCCCTCTTCGCGGCCGCCTGGAACGGCCTGGCGGATACTCCCGGCGTGCGCCTCTTCGGCCCGCCGCCCGGCGCGCAGCGCACGCCGACCCTGGCTTTCGTCGTCGAGGGCAGAAGCTCGACGGAAGTCGCCCAGCGACTCGCAGAACGCGCGGTGTTCGTCTCCCACGGCGACTTCTACGCCCCCAACGTGATCGCCAGCCTGGGGCTGGCGCCGGACGGAGTGATTCGCGCCGGCTGCGCCATCTACACGACGGCAGCCGAGATCGATCGCCTGGTCGAGGGCGTCCGTGCCCTGATCTGAAGCCGCCTCGGGGACCGGGAGTCGAAGCCGGACGCCTTGCGGCGGGTTCTCCCGGCCTCGAGCACCGGTTCGGATATCCTCGTGCCTTGAATGGAGGCGGCGGCGAGAGGGACGCAATTCCAGTGCCCGAAGAGCTCCAGACCGGCGAGACCGAAACCCGCAAGCTGCGGCTGGTCGTGGTCGTTCCGAGCCTGAAGAAGCACCGGAAGGTGACGTGGGGGCGATTGCTCGGGCGCCTCGGGGAAGAGGAGGCGCTGCAGGACAGCGAGTGGCTGTTCTACGAGCACGGTTTCTCTTTTCGGGGTCGGCGCAAGATCGAAGACGTGGCCCGCAATCTGGTCGCCCGCATCAGCGAGGCCTGGATTCTCAACCGCGGCTTCGAAGAGATCATCCTGATCGGGCACTCCCTCGGCGGCTTGATTGTCCGCTCGGCCTATGTCACCGCGTGCGGCGCCGAGCCGGGCCGGCAACAACAGGTCCATGACTGGTCGAAATGCGTCAGCCGGATCGTGCTGATGGCGTCGCCCAACCGGGGCATGGCAAAGCTGCGAGAGCCCATCTACCGGATCATGGACTGGCTGTTCGGTTGGGTCCCGCTGTTTCCCCGGACCTATCGCCAGTTGATGCGCGGCTCGGTCTTCGTTACCAACCTCCGCATCAACTGGATTCGGCTCTTCTCGTCGAAGCGGGAGCTACCCCAAGTGGTGCAGCTGCTCGGAGCGCTCGACGACGTGGTGCGTCGCGAAGACAGCGTGGACGTTCTGGCTTTTGAGAACGCTACCGCCGCCGACGTCCCGGACGCCGATCACAATACGCTGCCCAACCTCGACAAGGCGCTCGACCCCGAAGGCCGCTACTCGATCATCCGGACGGCCATTCTCGACCCCGACGGGCTCGGTGTTCGACCGGTCTGGAGTCAGGCTCGTGGCGAGGGCGAGGCCGCCAACGTGGTCTTCATCCTGCATGGCATCCGAGCCAGCCGGATCGACAACTGGCTCCGGGAAGTGGCCACCGAGGTGGCGCGGCAGTATCCGCCGAGCGCCGAGGAGGCGATGACGGACAACCCGCCGAGGACAGAGATCATCCGACCCTCGTATGGTTTCTTCAGCGCGCTCAGC
Organism: Thermoanaerobaculia bacterium; assembly: GCA_945787525.1. Classification (GTDB taxonomy): domain Bacteria; phylum Acidobacteriota; class Thermoanaerobaculia; order Multivoradales; family JAHEKO01; genus CALZJC01. The sequence goes on from CALZJC010000241.1 coordinate 4,845, forward strand.
TTCTCCGTACCCAGGGTGCGTCGGAACAACATCGAGCGCTTCCAGGACGCCTACACCGAGGCCTACGCGAGAAACCGGCACGCAACGTTCGACTTCATCGGGCACAGCAACGGAACCTACATGCTGGGTGAGTCCCTGCGGGACATCTCGGCGATGAGGTTCCGCAACGTCCTCCTGGCGGGCTCGGTCCTGCCGGCGGACTATCGCTGGGACGAGAGACTCGGCTACCAGGTCGAGCGTCTGCGCAGCGAGCGCGGCCGAATGGACTGGCCGGTGGGCTGGCTGTGCAGCGCCCTCTCTCGCGGCCTGTGGATGCGGGACATCGGAACCGGTGGCTACAGCGGTTTCACCCGCGGCCGGGTCGACGAGGAGCTCTTCCACCCCGGCGGCCACGGCTGCATGTTCACCAGAGAGAACATACCCCGGATGGTGCAGTTTGCCCTGCGGGGCGATGCGGGGAAACCGCTCGACACGCAGCAGGAAGAGCTTCGCTGGTGGAGCGTCGTCTCGAGGCTCTGCCCACACCTGCTGCGGGTTGGACTTCTCGCGTTCGTCGGTCTCGTCGGCTGGGCGCTGTGGGCCGGCCAATTCGCTCTGCTCCTCGGCGTCGCTCTGGCGCTCTGGCTCGTCTACGTGATCCTGGACATCATCTGAGGTTCGAGGCGAAGGCCACCGGCCTTCTGTGCAGCGTCTCGCCACGACCTTCAGAGCAGTCCCGCGGATCAGGTGTCCAGCGCCGCCGCCAGATTCTCCGTCGCCTCCCGGCACTCGATCCCGAGCTCCGACAGACGATCCAGAACCGGCTCATAGATCTCCGGCGTCACCGGTCGCAGGACCCCGGGGGTCTCGATCTTGCCGCGCAGGATGCGGTCGGCGCCGATCGCCGCCGGCAGCGAGACGGTGCGCGACATCGACGAATCCCCACCCGGGATGCCGAAGTCGACCATGCGCGACGTGATGCGCTCGCTCGCTCCATTCGGGAACTCGGCGCGGAAGTCGTGGTAGAGGACCAGCATGTCGCGCTCCTCCGGCTTGAAGGCGAGCTTCTCGAACATCAGGTTGCCGAGAGC
>CALZJC010000242.1 GCA_945787525.1 Thermoanaerobaculia bacterium
ACGGTCAGGTCGGGCAGGTCGTCGCCGATGAAGGCCACCCGGGTCGCCTCGGTGTGATGGCGTTCCAGGAAGCCGTCGAAGGCGGCGGCCTTGTCGGTGATGCCGCTCAGACAGAGGTCGAGGCCCAGCTCGGCGGCGCGTCGTTCCAGGGCCGCCCCGGCGCGGCCGCTGAACAGGCCTACCTGGAGGCCCGCCTGCTGCGCCAGCTGCAGCCCCAGGCCGTCCTTGGCGTTGAAGCGCAGCAGCTGGTGGCCGCGCCGGTCGTAGTAGAGCCCGCCGTCGGTGAGCACCCCGTCGACGTCGCACAACAGCCACTCGAGCTCCAGGGCTCGGCGCTCGAACTCCTTTTCTTCCAGCCGACCCACTAGAACAGCTCCAGGCCCCACAGGTCGTGGATGTGCACGACGCCTTCGAGCCGGCCGGCATCGCCGACGACGAACAGCGAGGTGATCTTGCGCTCTTCCATCAGATGCAGGGCGGCGGAGGCCAGCTCGCCACCGGCGATGGTCAGCGGGTCGCGATGCATGCAGTCTCCGGCGCTCTTGCTCATCAGCTCGGGATCGCTTCCCAGCAGGCGGCGCAGATCGCCGTCCGAGATGCAGCCGAGGAGCGATCCGGCGTCGTCGATCACCGCGGTGATGCCGAGCTTCTTGCGCGACATCTCGTAGATCGCGTCGCGCATCGGCGTGTCGGCTCCGACCGCCGGCAGATCGTCGCCTTCGTGCATCAGCTGGTCCACTTTGAGCAGCCGCTTGCCGAGCTGGCCGCCCGGGTGGAGTCGGGCGAAGTCCTCCGGGGTGAAGCCCTTGGCCTCGAGCAGCGCCATTGCCAGGGCATCGCTCATCGCCAGAGTGGCGGTGGTCGAAGCGGTAGGCGCCAGGTCCAGCGGGCAGGCCTCCTTGTCGATCGCCACCTGCAGGTGGGCGTCGGCGTGCCGAGCCAGCTGGCTCTCGGCGTTGCCGGTGATGACGATCAGCGGCACCGCCAACCGCTTGAGCAGCTCGACCAGCTGGACCAGCTCGATCGTGGTGCCCGAGAAGGAGGCGGCGACGACCACGTCGCCGGCGGCGACCATGCCGAGATCGCCGTGGTTGGCCTCGGCCGGGTGCAGGAAGAGAGCGGGCGTGCCGGTGGAGGAGAGGGTGGCGGCGAGCTTCTTCATGATCAGCCCGCTCTTGCCCATGCCGGTGCAAACGACCCGCCCCTGGCAGCGGGCAAGGACGTCGACCGCGGCGTCGAAACGTTCGTCGAGCTGTTCCAGGAGGCCCAGGATGGCGCCGGCCTCGATCTCGAGCACCTCGCGAGCGACGGCGCGGGGGGAGCGTCGTCCTTCGCTCATGGCGTGGCGGCAGCCGGCTGCGAGACCAGCCGCCGCAGCTCGAGGAGCTCGCCGAGCAGCGCCTCGGCGCGCTCCGGGTCGAGCTGTGTGGTGCGGTCCGACAGCGCCCGCTCGGGATCGGTGTGTACCTCCAGATAGACCCCGTCGGCACCCGCCGCCACCGCCGCTCGGGCCAGCGGCTCGGCGAAGCGGCGCTCGCCGCCGGTCTCCTCGCCGGCCGCGCCGGGCAGCTGCAGCGAGTGGGTGATGTCGTAGATCACCGGGATGCCGTCATCGTGCATCAGATCGAAGCTGCGCATGTCGACCACCAGGTTGCGGTAGCCGAAGGTGACGCCACGCTCGGTGACCGTGATGCGCTCGTTGCCGGTGCTGCGCGCCTTCTCGACGGCGCGCCGCATGTCGCCGGGCGCCATGAACTGGCCCTTCTTGATGTTGATCGCCCGGCCGGTCGCGGCGGCGGCGACGATCAGGTCGGTCTGGCGGCAGAGGAAAGCGGGAATCTGCAGCACCTCGCAGACCTCGGCGGCGGCGGCGCACTGCTCCGGCGCGTGCACGTCGGTCAGCAGCGGCAGACCGATCTCGGCGCCGACCGCCGCCAGCACCTCGAGCCCGGCGTCGAGTCCGGGACCGCGAAAGCTGCCCAGCGAGCTGCGGTTGGCCTTGTCGAAGGAGGCCTTGAAGATCATCGGCGTCGCCAGGCGGCGGGAGATGGCCGCCACCGCGCGGCCGGCGGCCAGGGTCTGCTCGGCGCTCTCGATGACGCACGGTCCGGCGACGATTGGCAACCTTCCCGGGCCGCTCGTGACGCCCGGCGCCAACTCGACTTCGGGCGGTCTCATGCGCCGCCTCCGGCCACTTCGACGGACTCCTCCGCCGGAGCGCCGGCGCCGCTCATGCGACGTTCCAGAGCGGCCCGGATGTAGGACACGAATAGCGGATGCGGGTCCGTGGGCTTCGACTTGTACTCGGGGTGGAACTGGCAGCCGAGGTACCAGGGGTGGTCCGGCAGCTCGACCATCTCGACGAACTTGCCGTCCGGGCTCATGCCGGAGACCACCAGGCCCTTGTCGACCAGCGGTTGCAGGTACTTCTGGTTGACCTCGTAGCGGTGACGGTGCCGCTCGCTGACCTCCTCGCTGTCGTAGATCGCCCGCGCCCGCGTGCCCTGACGCAGCCGGCAGGGGTAGGCGCCGAGGCGCATGGTGCCGCCCATCTCTTCGACACCCAGCAGGTCGCGCAGCATGTAGATCACCGCGTGGCGGGTCTCCGGGTCGAACTCCGAGGAGTCGGCCTCGGCGATGCCGCAGACGTTGCGGGCGTACTCGATGACCATGCACTGCATGCCGAGACAGATGCCGAACATCGGCACGCCGTTCTCGCGGGCGTAGCGGATGGCGCGGATCTTGCCGTCGGTGCCGCGCGGCCCGAAGCCGATCGGCACCAGCAGGCCGTCGACCTGGAAGACCTCGTGCGGCCAGCTCGAGCCCTCCATCGCCTCGGCGTCGATATAGACCAGCTCGACGTGGGCGTCGTTGGCGATGCCGCCGTGCATCAGCGCCTCGTTGAGGCTCTTGTAGGCATCCGGCAGCTCGACGTACTTGCCGACGATACCGATCCGCACGTTGTGCGTCGGGTGCTTGATGCGGCTGACCAGCGCCTCCCAGGCGGTCAGCTCGCGCGGGTTGCGCGGCAGGTTGAGCACGTCGAGCAGGATCTCGTCGAGACCTTCCTGGCTCAGGCTCAGCGGCACCTCGTAGATGGTCGACACGTCGCGGGCGGCGATGACCTGGCGCGGCTCGAGGTTGCAGAAAAGGGCGATCTTCTCTTTGACCTCGGCCGGCAGGGGGCGGTCGCAACGGCAGAGCAGGGCGTCGGCCGCGATGCCGATGGCGCGCAGCTCGCGCACCGAGTGCTGGGTCGGCTTGCTCTTGAGCTCGTCGGCGGCGGCGATGAACGGCACCAGGGTCAGATGGATGTGGGCCGAGTTGGCTTTGCCCAGCTCGAGCCGCAGCTGGCGGATCGCCTCGAGAAACGGCAGCGACTCGATGTCGCCGACCGTTCCGCCGATCTCGATGATCACCACGTCGACGTCGTCGGCGAGGCGCTTCATGGCGTCTTTGATCTCGTTGGTGACGTGCGGGATCACCTGCACCGTCTTGCCCAGGTAGTCGCCGCGGCGCTCCTTGTTGATCACCGCCTCGTAGATCTTGCCGGTGGTGTAGTTGTGGGCCTTGCTGGTGAGGGTGTGGGTGAAGCGCTCGTAGTGGCCGAGATCGAGGTCGGCCTCGGCGCCGTCGTCGGTGACGAAGACCTCGCCATGCTGGTAGGGCGACATGGTGCCCGGGTCGACGTTGACGTAGGGGTCGAACTTCATCAGCGTGACCGAGAAACCGCGCGATTCGAGGAGCGCTCCCACCGACGCGGCTGCCACGCCCTTGCCCAGCGAGGAGACCACCCCGCCGGTGATGAAGATGAACTTCGTCGCCATAGTCCTTGTCTCCTCAGGGCACCTCAGCCCGATCCGGCCTGCAGCTGCTCGAGCAGGAAACGATCCACCGTCTGCAGGTCTTCGATTGTATCGACCCCCCACCAGGCGCGCTCCACCGGCAGCACGCGGATGGAGATGCCGTTCTCCAGGGCTCTCAACTGCTCCAGCGATTCGCTGCGCTCGAGGGGCGTCGGCGGCAATGCCGCCAGCCGCAGCAGCGCGTCGCGTTGATAGCCGTAGATGCCGACATGGCGCTGCGGCGCTGCGCCACCCTCGCCGCGTGGATAGGGAATCGGTGCGCGGCTGAAATAGAGCGCGTAGCCGCGCGAATCCACCACCACCTTGACCACGTCGGGGTTCTCCAGGTCGCCCTCGACCGCCGGCGCGGCCAGCGTCGCCACCGGGTCCCCCGGGCGGTCGCGCAGGTGCTGGGCCAGGGCGGTGATCGCCGCCGGCTCGATCAGCGGCTCGTCGCCCTGGATGTTGACCACCGCGGCGGCCCGCCAGGAACGCGCCGCCCAGGCCACCCGGTCGGTGCCGCTGGCGCATCCGTCCGGCGTCATCTCGCAGTCGGCGCCGAAACCCGCCGCCGCCTCGGCGATACGGCGGTCGTCGGTCAGCACCACCACCCGGTCGAGGCCGGCGGCCTGGCTGGCCCGCCGCCAGACATGCTCGATCATCGGCTTGCCGGCGATCGGCATCAGCACCTTGCCGGGCAGACGGGTCGAGCTGTAGCGGGCGGGGATCGCTCCGACCACGGGTCCGTCGGCGGGCCGGGTCTCGGGCTCGATTTCCGAGGGGTGCACGGCCAAGCGTAACGCACTTCCCCAAAGCCGCAAATCCGGCACCAGTCGCGTATCCTCTTGCGGTGCGCAGAGGATTGATACTCGCCCTGCTGGCGGCCGGCGCTCTCCTGTTGGCGACGAGCGAGCGCTGGCTGGCGCCGCGGATCATCGCCGGGCGGTTGCCCAGCGGCCGGGCCCAGTGGATCTGGGCGGCGCCCGATCGGGCCGGGGTGACTCCGCTGGCCTTCGAGGCGGCGCGCGACTTCTCGCTCGACAGGCCTCCCAGCCAGGCGCTCGTCCACGTGCTGGCCGACGAGGAGTATGTGCTCTTCCTCAACGGGGTTCGCGTCGGCGGCAACCGCTACCGGCCGGGCTCCGGCCTCGACAGCTACCGTGTCGCACCGCTTCTGGTGGCCGGCGCCAACCGTCTGCTGGTCGAGCTGCGCTCGGGGCGGCGCGCCGGCGGGCTGCTGCTGCGGTTGGTCGGTGACGGCGGGCTGGAGATTGTCAGCGGCCCGGAGTGGCGCATCCTGCGACGCCACCGCGAGGCTCATCTCGATCCCGCCAACCGCCTGGCGGAGGCGCGCTTGCCGCGTGTCTGGGGTGGGCCGCCCACCGGACGCTGGCGTCTGCCCGAAGCCGGCGCCCTGCTGCCGTTGCACAGCCAGTTGGTGACCGGTCAGGGCCGGCGGCTCTGGCCGCGGCGGATGCGGATCGGCGAGGTCTGGCTGGCGGCGCAGGGGGGGCGGCCGTCGCGGCGCCCGCCGTCCGGCTCGCGGTCGCTGGGCCGGCAGGTGACCTTCGACTGGGGGCGTCAGGTGACCGGCTATCTGGGGCTGATCTTCGCCACCCGGCAAACGCCCAAGGCGTTGCTCTACTACGGTTGCGACCCGACGGACCTCGAGGCGGCGCCCGACGACCACGCTCTCAGCGCCCGCGGCCGGCTGATCTGGACCGCGGCGGTACCGCGCCGGTTCCGCTGTGTCACGGTGCTGGCGCCGCAGGGCGTGCGGCGAGCCTTCGCGCTCGAGGTCGATGAGAGCCGCGCGGCGCCGAGAGCCGCGCGGCGCCGCTGCTGACGGGCGGTGGACCGGTGGGGGGCGTGTTCGGGCTCGACGAGCCGCCGCCGCTAGTTACGCCGGTTGAGCACGAAGTCCGGCGCGAGCTCCAGGGCCTCCCTGGCCTCGTTGGCGGGCAGCCCGGTTAGGGCGCCGCGCGCCGTTTCCGCCCACGCTGCGGCGATCTCACCGGCCTCTTCCAGGGCGCCCTCTCGGGCCACCAGATCGAGGATCTCGCTGCTCGGCGTACGGTCGAAGCCGCGATCCTCGAGGACCCGTTCGATCGCCCGACGCGCCGGCGCCTCGAGGCGCGGCAGCAGCAGGATCAGCGGCAGGGTGAGCTTGCCGTCGCTCAGGTCGCCCAGCACCGGCTTGCCGATCTGGTGCTCGGAGGCGGTGAAGTCCAGCATGTCGTCCACCACCTGGAAGCAGGTGCCCAGCGCCCTGCCGTAGCGCCCCAGCGCGGCTCCCGCCACGCTGTCGGCCGGCGTAATCAGGCTCGGGATCGCCGCCGCGGCGGCGAACAGCTGCGCAGTCTTGCGGTCGATGATGTCGAAGTACTCGTCGACCGAGAGGTCGATGGAACCCAGCCTCTGCTGGGCGAGAAGCTCACCTTCGGTCATGCGCAGGGTCGCGTCGCACAGACGGCGGATCACCGCCAGGTTGCCGTGCGCCAGGGCCTTCTGCAGGGCGCGGGTGTAGAGCCAGTCGCCGAGCAGGACGGTGAGGCTGTTGCCCCACAGGTCGTTGATCGTGCGGCGGCCGCGCCGGAGTGACGAGCGGTCGATGATGTCGTCGTGGATCAGCGTGGCGGTGTGGATCAGCTCGATCGCCGCCGCGTAGGTGACCTCCTCGTCGCTGTCGCGATCCAGCAGCCGGGCCGAGAGCAGCAGCAGTGCCGGCCGCATGCGCTTGCCGCCGCCGTCGAGCAGGTACTCGCCCGCCTGCTGGACGAACGGCACGTCGGTCTCCAGATCGCGCCGGAAGAGGAGCTCGGTGGCCGCCAGCTTGTCAGCGATGATGTCCAGGAAGCGTTCCGGCGAGGGCAGCTCGGTCCGTTGCGCCGCCGTCGCGAGAGGTGGGTTCGGTGGGCTCATGCTGGTCAGGGCGTGAACGGCTCGACCGGCGCGAACGGTATCACCTGACGCAGCGTTCCGTCGTGGAAGCGATAGGCGCGGCCGTGGCGGAAATACCACCAGGTGACCTCCTCGTACGACGGGAAAGTCACGGTGTCCATGCGCTCCGGTTGGCCGGCCTGTTCGTACACTTTGCGCTCGTCGTCACTGTCCAGGGCAGCCAGGAACTGTCGCCGCGATTCCACCAGCTCGGTATCGGCCAACTGGATCGCGCTGACCACCGGGCTGCCCTGATTGGTTCGCCGCGAGAGATCGATCCGTTGCAGCTCGACCAGCTGCTCTCCTTCGCTGGAGCGAACCGATACCGCGACAATCAGGTCGAAGCGGTTGTAGTAGTCGTCCCAGCGCCAGGGCAGGCTGAACTCGCCGTGCTCGTCGGTGATGGTCGCCAGCTTGGTGGCGTTCTCGCGCACCCGCCCCAGGCGACGGATGTTGAACGCCGCGCGGGAGGCCTCGAGCGTCACCTGTAGGCTCGGCAGCGGCAGTCCTTCGCTGTTGGTCACGACGCCGGTGAAGAGCACTTCGTCGCCCTGAGCGTAGGGCGAGCGGGCCGCCGCGGCCGGCTGGACGGCCGCCGCCACCAGGAGCAGCGAGACCAGCCCGATCCTCGGGATCCGCCAACTTCTCGGCGGTGCGACGGCGGCTGATCGTGTCGGGGAGGAGGTCATGGCGCGACGGCGTCCGTTGCCGCGGCGATTATAGTCGCCTGGGCTAGTCCTCTATCCAGGTCAGGTCGTCGGGCGGGCGCAGCTCGACGGCGTCCTCGCCCACCGGCCGCTGCCCGCTGAACTCGAAGCGCGTCGTGTTGCCCTCGACATCGCGATAGGTCAGCTCGGCCAGGCTGCCGGCACCGGCCGCCAGCGTCAGGGTCGCGGTGGCGATCTCGGCCGCCGGGCCCTTCGGCTCCAGTCGGATCGCGGTGGCCGCTCCCTTCCCGTCTACCAGTTCGGCCGTGTACTGCTCGGCCAGCCGCTCGACGCCCAGCCGCAGCAGGTCCAGGCCGCGGTCCTCCTCCGGGTCGACCTGGAAGGTGCGGCCGCTCGACTCGCCCGCGTTCCAGGTCCAGACCGTCTCCCGGCACAGCAGGTAGCTCTTGGCGAACGGCTCGTCGTAGTCCCAGCGCAGGCACTCCGGCAGGGCCAGCGTCAAGCGGCCGGTCTCGCTGTCACCGCTGGAGAAGCCGGCCGGCAGGTACTCCTGGAGGAAGTCGGCGACATGGGGCCGAGATTCGAGGCGGGCGCGCAGCTCGCGCAGCGCGGCCCAGCCGTCGGCCCGGGCCGGCGCCGCCACGGTCAGGCCGACGGCAAGAAAGAGGCCGGTCACCAGGGCGCGCATCGCGTTCAATGGCGGAAGTGCCGCCGGCCGGTGAACAGCATCGCCAGCTTGCGCTCGTCGGCCGCGGCGATCAGCTCTTTGTCGCGCTTGCTGCCGCCGGGCTGGACCAGCGCGGTGACGCCGGCGTCGGCCAGAACGTCGAGGCCGTCGCGAAACGGGAAGAAGGCGTCGGAGGCGGCGGCGCAGCCGGCGATCGGCAGCTCGGCCTTGCCCACCGCCAGATGGCAGGCGTCGACGCGGCTCATCTGGCCGGCGCCGATGCCCACGGTCTGCTCGGCGTTGGCGACGACGATGGCGTTGGAGCGCACCTGCCGCACCACCTGCCAGGCGAACTCCAGCGCCGCCAGCTCGGCGCGCTCGGGGCGGCGCTCGGTGACCGGCTGCCAGGCGGCCGGATCGTCCCACTCGTGGTCCGGGGTCTGGGCGAGCATGCCGCCGTCGACCTGCCGCAGCTCCAGATCACCGCGCGCCGGCCGAAAGACCGGGCAGCGGATCAGCCGGCGGCTCTTCTTCTTGCGCTGCAGCTTCAAGCCCACCTCGTCGAACTCCGGCGCCACCACGACCTCGACAAACTCGCCGGCCATCGCTTGTGCAAGTCCCGCGCCGGCCGGTCGGTTGACCGCTACCACCGAGCCGAAAGCCGACTTGGGGTCGCAGGCCAGGGCGCGCTCATAGGCCTCGTGCACAGAGTCGCCGCGGCCGACGCCGCACGGGTTGCCGTGCTTGACGATCGCCGCCGCCGGCTCGCTGACGCGGGCGGCCAGGGTCCTGGCGGCGTCGGCGTCGAGCAGGTTGTTGAACGACAGCTCCTTGCCCTGCAGCTGCTCGAAGCCCTCGAAGACGCCCGAGCGGCCGAGCAACCGGTAGAGCGCTCCCTGCTGGTGCGGATTCTCCCCGTAACGCGGCTCGACGACCTTCTCCAGGTCGAGCAGCAGGTGGTGAGGGAAGTGACCGGGCTCATCGCCGCTCAGCCGCTCCAGCCAGGCCGCGACCTCGGCGTCGTAGGCCTGCGTGTGGCGGAACGCCTTGATGGCCAGCCGGCGGCGCAGGGTCTCCGGCACGCGGCCGTCACCCTCTTCGAGGGCCGCCAGCACCTGCGGGTAGTCGGCCGGATCGACCACCGCCACCACGCCCTGGTAGTTCTTGGCCGCGCCGCGAACCATCGCCGGGCCGCCGATGTCGATCATCTCGATGATGCGCTCGATGCTGGACTGGGCGTTGGCGGCGGTATCGCGGAACGGGTAGAGGTTGACCACCACCACGTCGATGGGCGGGATGCCGTGGTCGCGCAGCGAGGCGACGTGAGCGGCGCGCCCGCGGTCGGCCAGGATGCCGCCGTGGATCCGTGGGTGCAGGGTCTTGACGCGGCCGCCGAGGATCTCGGGGAAGCCGGTGATCTCGGATACCGGCAGCACCGGGATGCCCGCCGCTTCGAGCGCCCGGTAGGTGCCGCCGGTCGACAGCAGCTCGATGCCGAGCCCGACCAGCCCCTGGGCCAGCTCGGGCAGGCCCCGTTTGTCGTAGACCGACAGCAGCGCGCGCGAAGCCTTGAGCACCGTGCGGTTCCTCCCCAGGTCGGCGCGCCGGCTAGCGGCCGGCGGCCCCCCGGTCGACCACTATCCGTCGCTCGCCGGCAACCGTCGGCAGCGCCCCATCGTCGCTGCCCCCGGCGGCCAGCCAGATGTAGCGCATCATGGCGGCGACGTCGCTCACCGCGTGGCTGTAGGTCAGCGAGCCGACCGCGAAGGCGGTGGAGCGGTCGTCGAAGCGGCCGCCGTTGCGGCCGATACGCCGGTACTCGCGACCGATGTCGGGATAGAGCCGACGCCCCCGGTCGAGCGCCCGCTCGACCAGCGAGTCGAGCTCGACTGAGCTGCCGATCCGCCGGCCCGCGCCATAGAAGACCACCGTGAAGCGCCCACGCACCCCGTCGAGATAGCGCGGATAGTGCCCGCGGTAGCTCTTTTCCCACGGGTCGAGGTTGGCGACCCGCAGCGGATCGTTCAGATCGGCCACGTAATGCGACACCACTCCGATCTGATGCACGATCTCCGAGAACGGCCGGTGCCCCTCGATGCCGGCGACGGCGCGCCGCGCCTCGGCGCGCACCACCTCGCGCAGGCGACCCGAGCCGTCGGGGTTGGCCTCGTGGCGGCCGCCGGCATGGTCGGCGAACGGGTCGAGCACGCCGTCGCGCAGCGCCGCCTTGTGGCGCTCGATCTGCCGCGCCAGATCGTCCGGCGCCAGCTTCGCGGCGGTCTCGACGATCGCCAGCTGGGTGCGCTGGGTCCAGGCGTTGGCGGGGCCGGTGGCCAGCGGAGAGGTGGCCAGGGCCAGACAGCCCGCCAGGAGCCGCGCGGGGAGTCGTGGCGGCTGCGTCATGAGACCTATTCTAGTCGTCTCGGTGCACGCGCACGCCGAGGCCCGGCACTCTCGCGTGGTGGAGCCGATCGCGGGTCACCAGGGGAGCTTCGTAGGCGAGAGCGGTGGCGGCGATCCACAGGTCGTTGCTGCCGATCAGCAACCCGACTTCCTTCAGGTAGCGGTGGGTCTGGCCGTAGTGCCAGCTGACCTCGGGCGACCATGGGAGCACTTGGAACTTGGCCAGGAACCTCTCCCAGGCGGGCTGCTTCTCCGGAGGAATCCCCGCCGCTATCTCGCCGGTGACCGCGGTCGTTACTCGACAGCCAGTACCCCCCGAAGCCTCTAGTCGAACGGACGGATTCAGAGCCCGTGATCGTGCTCTTGCCGCCTGGTCTTGACGCCCTGCCAACCGGCCTGCTACAACTCTCACCTGGCCGTCCTCCGGCCCGTGCCCAGGTAGCTCAGTCGGTAGAGCACCTGACTGAAAATCAGGGTGTCGCTGGTTCGATTCCGGCCCTGGGCACCATGTAAACTTCTGAAAACAGGCAGCTGCCCGACCTGGACCCTTCCCCGAAGGACCTAGGTCGTTTCAACTGGCGTCAGGCCCTAGAACGGCGGCAAGACGGGGGTGCTGAGGCGAGGCCGCATCCCTCAACCCAGGACGGACGGGCCCTCTCACTGCCAGCTAGAATCCAGGACGAGACATGGGGAGCAGATCCAACCTGGTCGCGTTTCGCATCTCGCCCGAGCTCATGGCACGGGCCGAAGAGGCGCTCGGGGCGGTGCGCGGCGACCCGACGCACAAGCCCAACGTCGAGGCTCTGCTCGAGGTGGTCGTCGAGCTGACCGACCGCGGTATGGACTTCTACTACCTGGAGCCGCTGCGCCGCG
>CALZJC010000243.1 GCA_945787525.1 Thermoanaerobaculia bacterium
TGTTCGCCAACCAGAAAGCGCTCGACCCGAGGTCCGGCCACGCCCAGGCGCTGGGTCTCGATACCGCAGCCTTCGATAGCTGACTGGCGAGCGGCAAACACGCCGCCGCCGTGCGGGCCGACATGGCCGAGGCGGGCAAGGCCGGCGCCACCGGAACGCCCAGCTTCGTGCTCGCCGAGACCGATCTCGCCGACCCCAGCAAGGTCAAAGGCCTGGCCTTCCTGAGGGGTGCGCAACCGTTCGCCGCCTTCCAGACCGAGATCGACAAGGCCCTGGCTGGGCTCGAATGATGGACCGCGACGCGGCCTGGCGGCTGATGACCGAGAACGTCGAGGCGGAGGGCCTGCGGCGCCACATGGTCGCGGTGGAGGCGGCCATGCGGTTCTACGCCGGCGCGCTGGACCAGGACGTCGAGCTTTGGGGCCTGGCCGGTCTGCTGCACGACTGGGACTGGGAGATCCACCCGACCCTGGAAGCCCATCCCGCCAAGGGCGTGCCGACCCTCCGCGAGCAGGGCTGCCCGGAGGCGGTGGTACAGGCAATCCTGTCGCACAACACCGCCGGCACCGGGGTCGAGCGCTCGCGGCCGATCGATTACGCGCTACTGGCCTGCGACGAGGTCACCGGCCTGGTGATCGCCTCGTCGCTGGTACGGCCGTCCAAGGACGTGCGCGACGTGAAGCTCAAATCGCTCAAGAAGCGTTGGAAGGAGAAGGCTTTCGCCCGTGGCGTCGACCGAGCCGAGGTCGAGGAGGCGACCACCGACTTCAGCCGCATCTGCTTCGACGGCTCGCTGGAGCTCTGGCAGCACGTGCAGAACGTGCTCGACGCGATGCAGGGCGCCGCCGAAGGGCTGGGACTGGATGGCCGGTTGGCGGCCAGCCACTCCGTCTGATCCCTAGCGCAGCGCCGCCAGAGCCTCGGCGGCGGCCGTGATGCCGGCTGCCAGCTCATCTCGCGGCACCGCGAACGAGATGCGCAGGTAGCCGTCCTGCATGAAGGCGGTACCCGAGGCCGTAACCACGCCGGCGGTGCGCAGCAGGTAGTCGGCGATGTCGTTCGAATCACGCATCTCGACGCCTTCCGGCGACCGTTTGCCGGCGCAGGCGCGCACGTCCCAGAAAGAGTAGAAGGAGGCGGGCGTTGGCCAGACTTCGACACCCGGCAGCTCCGCCGCCCGTTCCCGGATCAGATCGCGGTTCGCCTCCAGGTAGTCGCGCAGCTCCCAGTTGTAGGGATGGCGCACCGCCGCCAGGGCGGCGTACTGCGCCGGAATGGAGGGCCCGGAGGTGTAGTGGCTTTGCAGGTTGGTCATCGCCGCCGCCAGATCTTCGGCGGCCACCGACCAGCCGATGCGGATGCCCCCGGTACGCCGGAAGTTCTTCGAGATGCCGTCGATCTGGACCACCCAGGGGCGGGTCTCGTCATCCAGCCGCGGCGCCGGGTAGTCGCGGCCGTCGTAGAGCAGGCGCCAGTACAGCCGGTCGAGAACGAAGTACACCCGGTGCTCGACACAGACCCGGAGCAGCGCCTCGACCTCGGCCGCGTCGTAGAGCTGCCCGGTGGGGTTGCACGGACTGTTGAGCAGAAAAAGGCGCGCGTCCGGCCGCTCCTCGAGATGGAGTCGAAGATCCGCCGCGGTGATCTTGAGACGGTTGCCGCGATCGGCCGGCTGCACCCTTACCGGGAAAGCGGACGAGGCCACCGCCAGCGGTTGGTAGCTGACCCAGGGAGCGCTGTCGAAGAGCACGCAATCCGCCGGATTGCAGACCGACAGGAACGTGTTGAACAGGCTCTGCTTGGCGCCGGTGGTGATGACCACGCTCTCGGGTCCGTACTGCCCTGCGAGCCCCAGCCAATCGAGCACTTGCTGGCGCAACTCGAGCAGACCGGCCGGATCGCCATAGAAGGTGCGGCCTTCGCGATATGCCTCTTCGGCGGCTTCCCGGATGTGCGGCGCCAGCGGGCCCTTGGTCTCGCCAAGGCCGAAATCGTAGACCGCCAGGCCGCGGGCGCGGCGCTCGGCGGCCAGCTGCTTGAGCTGCAGGGTGAGAGACGGCTGGAACTGGCGGATCTTGGCGGCGATCCGCTCCCGTTCCTTCACCGCCAATCCGCCAGCAGCGCGACCCCCGAATCCGTCAAGAAGAAGAATCGCCGGTCCTCGCTGGTCGACAGCAGTCCCTTCTCCACCAGGCCATCCAGGCCGGCGCCGAGATCGCCTGGCGCGCGCTCGGCTTCAGCGTAGCGGATGGCCGCCTGCCGCAGCACGTACCCCGTGCGCGGCCCGCCTGCGATGCGTGTCTTCTCCCGGTAGCGCTGCAAAACGAATCTCTCTGCGGGCGAAAGCTCCATCGGTCCGTCCCCCTTGAAGGTCAACTGTATTCTACGCTGCCGAAGACCCGTCGTCGCCTCCTCCGGACGGGATTGTGCTATCCTGCCGATTCCGGTCCGAAGCGCCGTTTCCCTGGCGGCGCGGTTCTGCAACCCCGATTCCTTAGCCCGAGGCAGTGAGCGGTCCCAAAGAAGAGCCACTGACTGCGGCCGACGAGATCGTCGAGCCGGCGGCAGCTCCTGAGGCCCCTGCCGACGACCGTCCGGAAAGCGACGACCCCGTCGCGCAGGAGCCGAGCGGCGACCCCGGATCGGCAGCCGAGATGACCGCCGCCGAGGCACTGGCCCGCGCCACGGAAGCCGCTGCCGAGCCAACGGCACAGGTCGAGCCAACGGCACCGGTCGAGCCAACGGCACAGCTCGAGCCGACGGCACAGGTCGAGCCGACGGCACAGGTCGAGCCAACGGCAAAGGTCGAGCCAGCGTCACAGCTCGAGCCGACGGCACGAGACGAGCCAGGCGAGGACGCCGGCAGCGAGCCGCCGGCAGCTTCGACCGCCGAGCCCGATGCCGCGATGGGCGCCACGGACGACTCCGCAGCGGCCCCAGGGCCGCAAGCAGCAACCGAGCCGCCCGCGGCAACCGCCGGCGACGAGGAGCCCGAGACGGGCACGGCGCCAACGGAGCCCGCTCCGAGCGCCGACGAAGAGCCGCAGACCGCACCGGAAGCGGCGGCCGACGCGGGCGCCGACCGCGAGACGGCATCGGTGCCGCGGGCCGAGGCCGTCACGGATGCCGGCGCCGAGACGGTGACGCCGGCAGCCGCCGAGGCCGCGCCCGAGGAGACTCGGGAGACCGCGAAACCCGCCGAGCCCGCCGCCGATGAGCCTCCGCCGGCCGGCAGCGAAAAGGCCGCCGCGGCGGCGCCGGCCAGCCCGGAGAAGACGCCGCCACCGGATCGTCCGGAGCTGCGCCCGATTCTCGAGGCGCTGGAGAACCGCCAGCCGGTCGAGGGCCGCGTCATCGGCTGGAACAACGGCGGCTTCCATCTGGCGTTGGGCGAGCTATCAGCTTTCTGCCCCCGCTCGGAGATGGAGGTCGGCGAGATCCAGGAGCCGGAGAGCTATCTCGACGGCGTCTTCATGTTCCGCATCCTGCGCCTGCAGGGCAAAGGCCGGCGAATCGTGGTGTCGCGCGCGGCCCATCTGCGCAAAGAGAGCTCGCGCCAGCGCAACGCGCTGCGCAAGAAGCTGCAGCCGGGCACCGTGCTCGACGGCACCGTCGCCTCTCTGAAGGACTTCGGGGCCTTCGTCGATCTCGGCGGCGCGCAGGGCCTGGTTCACGTCTCCGAGATCTCGCACCGCCGTGTCGAGCATCCGAGCCACGTGCTGTC
The DNA here is from genome assembly GCA_945787525.1 of Thermoanaerobaculia bacterium. Taxonomy (GTDB): domain Bacteria; phylum Acidobacteriota; class Thermoanaerobaculia; order Multivoradales; family JAHEKO01; genus CALZJC01. The sequence goes on from CALZJC010000243.1 coordinate 3,725, forward strand.
CGAGGGGCAGCAGATCAAGGTCAAGGTGCTCAAGGTGGAGCAGGGCGGGCGGCGCATCTCGCTCTCCATCCGCGCCCTGGAGCCGGACCCCTGGAAGGACCTGGCCGGCCGTTTCCCGCGCGGTGCCGTGGTCAAGGGCACCGTAGAGAGGGCCAACCAGATCGGCGCGTTCATCGAGCTGGCCCCCGGCCTCACCGGCCTGCTGCCGGCGCGATCGATGTCGATCCCCCGCGAAACGAGCCCGGCGCGAGCGTATCCGCCCGGCAAGGAGGTCTCGGTCCAGATCGTCTCGGTCGACGCGCGGCGCCAGCGCATCGCGTTGGCGCTCGAAGGCTCCGGCCTGGAGGGCAGCACCAGCGACTACAAGGAGTACAAGCGCCGCGCCGAAGAGGGCGACGGCTTCAACGCCCTGGCCTCGGCGTTTCGCCGCCTGCGCGGCGGCACCGACTAGGCTGCCCCTCGCACCGCTCGTCGTAGCGCAACGCCCTGGATCCAGGCACCTACGGCGTTGCGGTAGACGATTGGTGAGAAGGGCCGGCCAGGCCCGCCCGCGAAGCACGCGCGCAGCACGCACCGGTCGCCGGCCGCCGCGTAGAATCCCAGGTTGTCACCGGCAACCCGAGGGGAGAGTCGAGCCATGGATCTGGATTCGTTGCGCGAAGGTCTCGCCGCGGTCGACCGCGGCATCATCGAGCTGGTCGCACGGCGCCAGCAGATGGTCCGCCAGGTGGGACGGGCCAAGCAGCGAGCCGGCCAGCCGATTCGCGATTATGCCCAGGAGCGCGAGGTGCTCGGACGTGCCCGCGTGGCGGCCCGCGAGCTGGGCGTGTCCGACAGCGTGGCCAAGGCCCTGTTGGAAGAGCTGATCGGCTACTCCCTGACCGACCAGGAACGCCAGCGCGTGGCGGCCCGGGCCAGCGGCAGCGGCCGGCGGGCTCTGGTGGTCGGCGGCGCCGGCCGCATGGGCAGGTGGTTCGTCGGCTTTCTCGCTTCGCAGGGATACGAGGTCGAAGTCGCCGATCCGGCTGGACCGGTGGCCGGTCATGCCCATCTGCCGGACTGGCGAGCCTCCGAGCTGGCGCACGACCTGATCGTCCTGGCGACCGAGCTGCGGGTCACCGGACGGATCCTCGACGATCTGGCGGAACGCCGGCCACCGGGAGTGGTCTTCGACGTCGGCTCACTCAAGAGCCCGCTGGCGACGGGACTGCGGCGGCTGGCCGGGGCCGGCGTCCAGGTGACTTCCCTGCACCCGATGTTCGGGCCCGACACCGAGATGCTGTCGGGCCGTCACGTCATCCTCGTGGACGTCGGCGTGGCCGAGGCCAACCATGCCGCCCGCCAGCTGTTCGTCTCGACCATGGCGGAGGTCGTCGAGATGAGCGTCGACGACCACGATCGCTGCATCGCCTACGTGCTCGGCCTGTCGCATGCTCTCAACATCGCCTTCTTCACGGCGCTCTCCGGCAGCGGCGAGCCGGCCGCCCGTCTGGCCCGCCTGTCGAGCACGACGTTCGACCGTCAGCTCGAGGTCGCCGAGGCCGTCTCGCAAGAGAACCCCCACCTGTATTTCGAGATCCAGCGGCTGAACGAGTTCGGCGATCAGCCCCTGCTCGCACTGCGCACCGCCGTGGATCGGCTGCATGAAGCGGTTGCGCAGGGAGACGAGCCTGCTTTCGTGACGATGATGGAGGGCGGGCGCGCCTATCTCTCCGAGCTCAGGCGCTGAGCCGACGTGATAATCTCCCCTCAACCACCAGCGACCTGACGAGGAGAGCCACCATGTCCGAGCCCCAGGCCCCTGCCCCACCGACCACTCAATCGCCGGCCAAGAAGAAGACCAGCCCCTGGGTCTGGGTGCTGGGTGGATGCCTCGTTCTGATCGTCCTGGTCTTTCTGCTCATGGGTGCCTGCACCTGGTTCGTGGCCGACAAGGCCAAGGAGTTCGCCGAGAACCCCGCCAAGATGGCGGCGGAGATGGCGGTGCGGCTGGATCCCGATCTCGAGATGGTCTCGAGTGACGACGAGGCCGGCACGATGACCCTGCGACGAGAATCCACCGGCGAGGAGGTCACCCTGAACTTCCAGGACATCGCCGAGGGCAGGTTCAGCTTCGAGACCGCCGAGGGCGAGTCGACGATCTCCTTCGATCCG
>CALZJC010000244.1:0-2983 GCA_945787525.1 Thermoanaerobaculia bacterium
GCTGACCATCTCGGCACCGAGGAAGAAGGGCTGGACGTGCAGCGCCGAGATGGTCAGCGCGTGCGCTGCCTGGAAGTAGTTCACCGGGATCATGTCGCCGCCGTTCGCGTCGTGCAACAGGGCAGCCGCGCCGGAGACCACTGCCGAACTGAACGAGGTGCCCCAAGCCGCGGCGTACATGCCGCCGGGGAAGGAGGTGACCAGACCCTCGCCGGTAGCTCCCAGGAACACCAGGCCGAAACCGAAGTTCGAGAAGCTGCTGCGGACATCGGCGTGGCTGGTCGAGGCGACGCCGATGACCTTGCCGAAGGCCGACGGGAAGGTGAGCCCCCACGTGCTCTCGTTGCCGACCGAGGAGACGCAGACGACGCCGCTCTGGCTGGCGTACAGGATTGCCCGGTGCAGCTCGGGAGAGTAGGAGTCGGTCGAGAAACTCATGTTGATGACGTTGGCGCCGTTGTCCACTGCCCAGTAGATAGCTCGCACGATGTCGCCCAGGTCGCCCTGGCCCATCTTGTCGAAGACCCGCAGCGGCATGATGAGGGCTGCCGGCGCCACCAGGCGCACCAGGCCGGCCACCATCGTGCCGTGGCCGAAGCCCGGCGGCAGATCCTTGGCCTCGACGATGGCGGTGTAGGACTGCTCGACAATGGCGGTGTAGGACTGCTCGACGATGGCGGTGTAGGACTGCTCGACGAAAGCGGAGCCGTTGCCCTCGACGATGGCGGTGTAGGACTGGTCGGCCACGTACTGCAGGTCCTGCTCGGTGGTGGCGTGCACGACCGGGTCGAGCGCGTTCCACTCGGAGGCGTCGCCGGCCTGGTCGAGAATGAAGTCGTATCCCGGCAGCAACGCACCCTGCAGCAGGGGGTGGTTGGGGTCGACGCCGGTGTCGATGATCGCCACGACGCCCAGGCCCAGAGCCTCGGGCCGCGGGTCTGCGTGGGCGGCGTCCAGGTTCATCAGCGAGACCGCGGGCTGGTTCATGTAGCCGTTCCACAGTGGGGCGGAGAAGTAGGCCGTCTCCGGGCCGCTGTAGGCGCCAGTCCGTGGTCACCCTCGGTCAGCACAGTCGCCTCGATCATCTCGACGCCGAGCACCAGCGCGTCGCCCGCAAGGTTGGCCAGGGTGGTTTCGGGGGCTACGTTGGTCGGGCCGGTGACCAGCTTGAGAGCCGGCTCGCCCGGCCGTACGACGCCGACCTCGGCCAGGACGTGAGCGGACAGGATGGTGGGAACATCGGCCGAATCGGCCCGCAGCATGAAGCAGTTGTAGACGGTCCCGTCACAGCTGGGAGTCTGGGCGTCGGCGGCAAGCGGCAGCAGCATCATGAGGAGAAGGGCGCTGGGGATCGAGACTCTCTGGATCGGCTTCATCTGGACTCTCCTTGCGTTGATGTATGGGCCTTCAACCTAAATAGGGTCGTCCCGATGCCGCGGTGATATACCCGGGCCTCGATGAGTTCCTGGCCGATGTGAAGCCCTCGAGCGCCCTGCGACGCGTGCGCCGGAGCCGCGGGCCGGGACGCGACCCCCCCTTTGGGGGGGCGAAACTGCCATCCGCCGTTGGGTGGCCGATGCCTTCAGGGTGTTCCGGTGAGAACGAAGGGCGCCCAGTAGTAGGGGTGGGGATGCGCCTCCCGCAGGCTTCTCATCGCGTGCCGCAGGGCGTCCGCGGGCCGGGAGCCGTCGGTCAGCCGGCCATAGAGGTGGCTCATGAACTCCGCCGTGCTGTCGTCATTGACGTCCCAAAGCGTTGCCAGAACCGACCGGGCGCCGGCGAAGAGCAGTCCCCGCGTCAGACCGACCAGCTCGTCCGAGCCCTGGACGTCGCTCAGACCCGTGCCGCATCCGCTGAGGACCACCAGCTCCACCTCCAGATCGAGCTTGTAGATGTCGAGCAGGCTGAGCCGGGCGTCGCCCAACTGCAGCGCCGAGAACATCGGATTGTCCTTGCGGTACAGCCCGTGGGTTGCGAGGTGCACAAAACGACAGCCTTTGGCGAGTCTCGACAGGTTCTCTCGGGTCGCGTCTTCGCCCACCAGGAGGTCGCTGTTGGGCAGGATCCGGGCCACGGTCTGCACTTCATCCAGGATCTGGGGCGCCCGCTGGTCGGGAACGCCCATGACCAGGCTGCGTTCTTCGGCTTCGACCCGGCGCCGGGAGCAGAGCTGGAGGACCGTGGCGCTCGGCGCGTAGGAGACCGACATCCGGTCGATGAGGAACCGCTCACCGTCGTAGAGGGCGTGCATCGGAATATGGTGGACGAAGTCGTGCGGCACGACGACCAGATGGCGAATCTCCTCTCCGAGCTGCAGATCAGCCAGCAGCAGGCCGTGGAGCTCCTCCAGCAGCGCCAGCACCTGGGCCTGAAACGTCTCTTCGAACTGCTTCACGTAGTCGCCACCGACGCGGAACTTGCCGAACTGGAACTGGAGCTGGCGATAGAGCTCACGTATCCGGGCGACCGGGCCGAGCTGCCGTGCCTGCAGGCCGTTGCGATCCAGCTGGAAGCGGTAGAGGATGCCGCGGGCAATGAAATACTCGATCAAGGCGCTGTCGACGGGGAGGGCCGCCCGCAGGCCGTCGAGGTCGGCGATGGACGATCCCTCGAGCGAGGAGAGCTCCAGGTCGGTGGCCTCCAGGCGCCGAAGCGTGCGGAGGAGTCGCCGCTCGCGCTCCAGGGCTTGCTCCCGCAGCTTGCCGAGCCGGCGTCGACTGGACTGCCCGCCTTTGAGCTCCTCGGAGCCGATCTGCCGGTAGTACCAGTTGAGCTCCTGGCGCAGCTCGCGCAGCTCTTCTCCGAGGGCCTTGTCTTCAGCGACCGCGGTACCGAGCGCCGGAGTGCTCTGGCGCAGGAGGTCCGAGAGGCTGCGCGATTTGGCGGTCTCCACATAGCCGAATGCGGCTTCGATCTCCCCGGCGGACTGGCCGGTCGCCAGCGTCACTGCGACGAGGCCCTCGTAGACCGCCTGTTTGTCGTC
>CALZJC010000244.1:3004-8861 GCA_945787525.1 Thermoanaerobaculia bacterium
CTGAGCTCGTCGGTCTGCAGCTGACCGCGCAGCCCCTCGAGGGCCTGATGGGCGCGGCGATAGGATCTCAGCGCCGCCGCCGAATCCTCTTCCGCCTCGGCGATCTGGCCGGCGGCCAGGTGCGCCTGGAACTCGACCAGCGGTCTGCCCGCCTCGCGTGACAGCTTCAGCGCCGAGGCGCAGTGTCGCCCCGCCGACTCCAGGTCACCCAGGCCGAGCGCCAGGCGGGCCCGCAGGATGAGACACAGCACCATGCGCGATGGCACACCCGAGTCGCAAAAGCCGGTGTAGGCGGTATCGGCATGGCCGGCCGCTTCATCCAGGCGCCCGGCGGCGAAAAGGACTCTGGCGGTAGAGAGATCCGCCATGGCCGTCCAGACCCGGTTCCGCTGGTCGTTGAAGATCTGCCGCGCGTGTCGTAGCAGCCCGAGCGCCTGATCGAAATCGTCGCGTCGCGCGGCCGCCGACGCCTGGAAGGCCAGCGCCTTGCCCGTCTCGTACGTCATGCCCAGCTCGTCGAAGGCCCGCAGCGCCCGCTTCGCCAGATACTCGGCGTCCCGGACCAGATTCAGCTCGAGGAAGATCTCCGCCAGATCGAGGTCGCAGAGGGCCGCATGATGCGCGTCGCCCTGCTCGTTGCAGTGGCGCCGGGCCTCTTCGAACAGGTGGATGGCCTGGCTGTACTCACCGCGCAGGTAGAACAGGTAGGCGATGTTGTATTCGACCTCCAGGCCGGTGAGAACCTGGTCATGCTCGCGGCAGTAGTCTCGGGCTTGGGAGTAGGCGCCCAGCGAGGCGTGGAAGTCGTTGAGGTCCTGATGGCAGACGGCGATATTGCGCAGGGCGCTGGCGACGTCGGCCGGGCTTCCGACCTCGCGGAAGAGCTCGTGGGCTCTGCGGAAATGGTCGATCGCCTCCGGGAAGCGGTCCTGCCGCGACAGGATCATGCCCAGGTTGTTCTCGAGTCGGGAGAGCCGCAGGCGGTCGTTCTGCGCCTCGAATGTCAGCCGGGCTGCCGTCGCGAACTCCACCGCCTGCTCGTAGCGGCCCAGGTTGCCGAGCGCGCCGAGGGCGCTGGTGCGGGTGATGGCGGCCTGAAGATCGTCGCCCACCTCGGTGAACGCCACCACCGATCGTTCATAGACTTCGGCCGCCTCCTCGTAGGAACGACGGAAATAGAGCACGTTTGCCCTGGTGCGCAGCGCGCGGGCGCGGGTGAACGAATCCTCGAGCTTCTCGGCGAGCCAGCTCACCGCGGCGCTCAACGCCTCGGCCTGCCCCAGATCGACCCGAATCAGGCGGCCGCTCTCGTCGGCCAGACGCCAGGCGAGCTCGGCTCGCAGGAGATCCGGCCGGGCGGCGAAGTACCGCTCGCGAGCCTCGTCATCGGCCAGCGCAGCCAGCTCGGCCGGATCGACCTGTTGCCAGCTCTGGACCAACTCTCTTGTCTCCCCGCGCGGTGAGCGCGCCGCTCGGATCGCCTGACCCGATGGGTTGTGGTCCGGCAGACCGCGGTGCAGGCGTGAGGCTACAACAGCGGCAGTACCGCCGCTTGGCGAGCTCCCTTGCGGCGGGAGGCGCTAGTCGGGGGCGGCGCCGACAATGTCGCGATCTAGGTAGCGCAGGAGGTTGCGCACCGAGATGGAGCCCACCAGCTGGCCGCCACGGGTGATCGGCAGGTGGCGGAAGCCCTGGCTGACCATGCGATGGATGGCGTGCGCCGGGGGGCTGTCGACGCCCAGAGTCGTCGGCTTGGGCGTCATCACCTCGCCGACCGTCGTGGCGCCCGGATCCAGGCCGCGCCGCAGCACCCGAGCCAGGACGTCGCGCTCGCTGAAAACGCCGGTCAGCCGCTCGCCGTCGAGGATCTGGACGGAGCCGTGGCGCGCCTCGCGCATTCGCCGGACCACCGTCTCTACCGTCTCGTCGGCGGTGGCGGTGAGCGGTGGCGTCAGATCGAGGTCGCCGACGCGATCGCTCATCAGCCGGCCGACGGTGCCGCCGCGCGCTTCCGGGGTGTCGAGCCCGGCGAGATCGGAGCCGCAGTTCTCGCACAGCTCCATGCCGGCGATGTTGTCGTTGCCGCAGTTGGGGCAGCGCACGCTCAGCCTCCCTCGGCGCTGGGTAGCTGCTGGTTGAGCCGCGGCGGCAGATTGAGGACCGCCTCGGGAAAGTGCGCGGCGATGTAGCGCAGCACGTTGCGGCTCGACAGCAGACCGAGCCAGCGGCCGCGCCCGTCGACCAACGGCACCGTCCGATAGCCGTGTACGGTCATCGCGTGGATCGCGTCGGCGACCCTCTGATCCAAGCGCAGTTTGAACGGCTCGGGAGTCATCAGCTCGGCGATCGGCGTTGCGGGGTCGGGCGCTTCCAGCGCGGTCCGGTAGAGGATGTCGCGCTGAGTGAAGATGCCGATGACCGAGTCGCCGTCGCAGACGACGACGGCGTTGCACCGCTGTCGGTCGAGAACCTCGTAGACCTCGGCGAGCGGCGTGTCGGGGCTCACGGCGCCGCCCACCTCCAGCCGGAGCTCGGAGATGCGCACCTCCCGCAGGGCCTCTTCAATCGTCTTCGACATCTCTTTACGGGTAAGCCGCAACCGTAGCACAGCCGGTAAGATGCCAAGGGTCGCATGGGTAAAGAGCTCAATCCAATGGACGACAGTCAGACCGCGGCCGGCCGCAAGGCCGGCGGCGGTGGTCCCCTCTTGGATCTGCCACTGGGCGGTGACGATTCCCCGGCCCCGCCGGTCGCCGAGCGAACGCCACCGCCCGCCTGGGAGCCGCGGCACCGCCGCCGCCCGAGCCGCCGGCGAGTGCGACCCTGGCTTCTGGTGCTGCTGCTGCTCGCCGTGGCCGCTGCCGGCTGGTATTACTGGCCGCGGGGTACGCCGGCGCAGATCGAACCGTCGCTCGCCGCGTTGGAGTTCGGCGCCCGCCGCATCGCCCTGGCAGGTGAGCCGGTAGAGCTGGCGCTGACCAACCGGGGCGAGCGGCCGCTCAAGGTGCGCCGTCTCGAGATCCTCGGTGAGGCCGCCGAGCTCTACCAGGTGGCGGCAGAGGCCTGCACCGAACGTCGTATCGCCATGGGCGATTCCTGCCGGTTGGCGATCGACTACCTGCCGCGCGAGTCGGGCGAGCACCGGGCCACTCTGCGCGTCGTGGCGCGCGCCGCCAACGGGCCTCTCGAGTTGGCTCTGACCGGCAGCGGCATCGCGCCGCGGCTGGCGCTGGATCCCGAACGATTCGGTTTCGAGCCGTTGCCGGTGGGCGGTCGCAGTGCCGGCCTGGCGCTGCGGCTCGAGAGCATCGGGGACGCGCCGGTGACGGTCGCCGAGGTGATCGTCGAAGGTCCCGCCGCCGGCGACTTCCGGCTCGAGCGCGATCGCTGCTCGACGCGCCAGCTGGAGCCGGGCAATGACTGCTCCCTGCGCGTCGCTTTCGCGCCGCTGGTCGAAGGTGAGCGGCGGGCGGAGCTGCGCGTGGTGAGCGACGCGGTCACCGGAGTCGCGACGATCGCCCTGGCCGGCGACGGGCTCGCGGCCCCCCAGGTGGCGTTGGCGCCGTCGCGGCTGCAGTTCGGCGAAGAGCTCGTCGGCGACCGGTCGGACCCGGCGACGCTGACCTTCAGCAATCGCGGTGGCGATCGGATCGAGCTGGGGCGGGTCGCGATGCGGGGCGAGGCGGGCGGCTTCGCCATCTCCGAGGACGGCTGCTCGCGCCGCATCCTGGCGTCGGGCGCCGAGTGCGCGATCCAGGTGGTCTTCGCGCCCACCACCGAAGGTGCCATCAGCCGGCGTTTGGAGCTGCCGCAGGCTGGTGACACCGGCCTCTCCTGGGGGGCCGATCTCGCCGGCGCCGCGGTGGCGCCGCGTGTCGAGTGGTCGGCCCGCAAGCTGGATTGGGGAGAAGCGCGGGTCGGCGCTGCCGGCGAGCCGCGCGGCCTGCGGCTGCGCAACAGCGGCAGCGGCAGGTTGCAGGTAGCCAGCCTGCGCCTGAGCGGCGCCGACGCCGATGCCTTCGGCCTGAGCGCCGACGGCTGCACCGGCCGATCGCTCGACCCCGGCTCGGGCTGCGATCTGGCGGTGACCTTTCGTGCCACGCGGCTGGGCGGGCACCGCGCCCGGCTGGCTGTCGAAGGCCGCGGCGCGCGCGGCGCGCGCGCCGCCGATCTCGCCGGTAGCGGTGTGGCGGGGCGCGCCGAGCCCTCGGTGGAACGGCTCGAGTTCGGCAGCGTTCGGGTCTCCGAGGCGGGCAGCCGCGAGCTGACGCTGGCCAACACCGGCAACGCCGAGCTCACCCTGAAAGGCTTCTCGGCCGCCGGCCGGGCACCGGGTGACTACCGGGTCAGCGGTGACTGTCGCGTCGGCGCTCGCCTGGCACCGGGCGACAGCTGCCGCATGGTGGTGCGCTTCTCGCCGCAGCGCGAGGGCGGCCGGCTGGCGACGCTCGAAATCGCCCACGATGGCGTCGACAGCCCCTCCCGCGTGCCCCTTTCGGGGGCCGCGCTGGCGCCGCCGCCGGGGGAGCTGCGGGTGGAGCCGTCGCGCATGGAGTTCGGTGAGGTGGCGGTCGGCGGGCGCAGCGCCATCCTGCCGCTGACGCTGAGCAACGGCGGCCGCGGCCGCCTGCGGTTGCGCGAGATTCGCGTTGGCGGGCGGCAGCCGGGGGAGTTCCAGATCGTGCCGGGAACCTGCGAAGGAATCCCGTTTCTCGCCCCGGGTGGGCGCTGCGGCATCGGCCTGCGTTTTCGGCCGGCTGCCGGCGGCGCGCGCAGCGCTTCGCTGACCATCCGCCACGACGCACCGGGTGGCGAGCTCCTCGTGTCGCTCGGCGGTCTGGGTCTGGCCACCGGCGGGCCCTAGCCGGCGCTGAGGATGCCCGACCGGAGCGTAACGCCGCAGATTCGGGCAGATGCGGCGTTTCGTAGACGATTGGGTGAGAAGGCCAGGCTGGTGCGGGCTGGCCGCGGTCGTCGTGGCTCGGTCCGGGGCGCCGGTCCGCTACCGTAGACTCAGGCGGATGCGGCGACCGGCGCCGGTCAGGATGACGTGCCCGGGACGGATGCGCTCGAGCGTGTGGTCCTCGATGATCGAACCGGGGCCCACCACGCGGCCGTTGATCAGCGCGAATGGGCCGGTCTCCGACCAGGCGATGCCGCCCAGCTCGATGGCGCTGCCATTCGGCAGCGGGTACTCCTGTACATAGCTCTCGGCGACCGCGTCGACGGCGCTGTCGGCGGCGCTCTGACTGGCGCGCTCGGGAAGGACCAGCAGCACTCCCGAGTCGGGGTCGGTGACCATCGTGGTCGTCGGTGGCGGCGCGGCAATCGCTGGCCGGGCGGGTGGCGCCGGCTCGATTGCTGGTGGCGCCACCGCCTGGCGATCATCCGGCGCGCGCTCGACCGGCGTGACCTCCGCCGCCGGCTCGGGCGTCTCCGTCTCGCGGCTGAGCTCCTCGGATCCGGCAGAGCCGCCGCGCGCGGGCGCCTTCGAGCCGGTGAGCACGGGGTCGCGGCCAGCCTCTTCTGGGGTGGGCAGTCCGGATGTCAACGGCAAAGCCGCCGCTGTCTCGCCGCCACCGAGGCTCGCCAGCTGCTCCGCCGTCGGCCCGCCCCGTGAGGCCAGCATCAAGCCGACCAAGAGGCCGGCGATCACCGCCAGCGCCACCGCCACCGGCATCAGCCAGGCGCGCCGCTGCCGTGGCGTCAGGTGGCGCGGGATGGTGGGGTAGGGCATGCCCTCGCTCTCGGCGGCGCGCTGCGCTGCCTCCAGACGCGCCCGCTTGAGGGCCTCGTCGATCAGGCTCATCGGGTCCAGCCCTCCAGTTCGTGCCGCGCCCGCCGTACGTGTCCACGA
>CALZJC010000245.1 GCA_945787525.1 Thermoanaerobaculia bacterium
AGGTCAGGCGGCTCTCGCCGTTGGCCCGGAACATCTCCGGCTCGTCGTCCAGCTTCGCCGCCAGGAACTCCGCCAGGTGCTGCACCCGGGGGCGATAGCCGGAAGCGACTCGTGGGTAGTCCAGCCGCCAGGTGCGGCAGCATTCGGCGCAGGGGGTGAGCAGGTGCTTGACGCCGCGTGCCTTGAAGGCGGCGGCGTTGGCGGTCGCCAGGGCGTTGAACGACTCCTCGTCGCCGCTCCACAGCAGGTCATGGCCGCAGCAGCGCTCGTCCGACGCTATGACCGGCTCGATTCCGAGGCGGTTCAGCAGCCGTATCGCGGCGCGCGCTATCTCCGTCGGTCGGATTTCCATCTGCTGCTCGAAGAGCACGTCGTACAGCGGCAGGCAGCCGATGAACAGCCCGATCTCGCCCTCCTCGGCGATCCGCAGATCGTCGCTGAGCCAGTCGTGCCGCCGCTCGGGCGCTTCGGCACCGGCCGCCAGACGGGACGCGGCGCGCAACACGTCGCCGTGCGAGCAGCGCTCGGGCCAGCTGCCCGGCAGCTGGCGCCGCAAGCCGCCGACGAAGTCGACGTAGCGCACGCCCTGCGGGCAGCGCACCTCGCACAGGCCGCAGGTCAGACAGCGCTCGACCGCCGTGCGGCCGCCGTTGGTCGCCTCCTCGACGTCGCGGATGGCGGCGAGTCGGCTGGCCGAGAAAGCTCCGAACGGCGCCGGGTCGAAACGGACCAGCGGGCAGAGCGTGCTGCATTTGCCGCATTCGAGACAGACGGAGGCGGCGGTGGCGCGACGCAGGGTGTCGAGTGTCGCCATTCTCAACCTCCTCGCTCTTGCCCGGTCTTCTCATCGGGCTCCGTCCAGGCGGCTGCCATGATCCCCGGCAGGCTTGGCGCGATGGCGTCGTGGTCCGGGTCGCCGGACCAGTCGTCGGCAATCCGCGCCGGATCGACGCCCACCAGCTCGAGCAGATTGCGGGCCGCCGCGATCTGCCGGGCTCCGAGCCGGGCGCCGTCACCGTAGCGACAGTGGCCCGGCTCGCAACCGGCGACCAGGATCCTGCCGGCGCCCCGGTGGGCGATCTCGAGCAGCCGGCCGGCGTCGAGAGCGCCGGCGCAGGGCATGCTGACGATCTCGACCCGGCGCGCCATCATGCTGAGTTGCGATGGCAGGCTGGCCGCTCGCCGAGCGCAGGTGACGACCACCCAGGGCGCCGCCGAGTCCGGTTCGCCGGCGATGGTGTCCAGCCGGTGACGCCACCACGCAGGTGACCAGGCTTCGGACACCAGGGCGTCGGTCGGGCAGACGGCGTCGCAGAGCAGGCAGCCGCGACAGAGCGCCGGGTCGACGCTCACCATGCGGTCGTCGCGGGCCAGGTCGAGAGCGTCGAACGGGCAGACCTCGACGCACTCGCCGCAGGCGCGGCAGCGCTCGCCGCGCACCTGCATCTGGACGGGCAGCAGACGGACGTCCAACTCGCTCTCGCTACCGCCGGCCGCCAGTCGGCCCAGGGTGGGGCCGTCGGGCGCCAGACCGGCGGCGAAGGCGCCGCTGGCTCGGACCCGCAGGGCCGGTGCGTCGCCGTCGTCGCCGAAACGGACCACGAAGTGACGCCGCGAGCAGGACGGTGCGCAGACCAGACACTCGCTACAGGGTCCACAACGAGCGCAGCGCTCCGCCTCGGCGATCGCCTCGGCGGCGCCGAATGCGCGCTCGTGCTCGGCGAACTCCCGGCCTCGGACCAGAGGTCGCAGCGGTGGCTGATGCCGCGCTCCCGCGGGCGGCGGCGCGTCAGGCAGGGCGTACTCGGTCGGCGCCGGGGCCGTGGCCGGCTCGGGTCGGGGCTGGCCGCTCTCGAGATAGGTGGGTCATGGCGGTCGTGCCGTCGGCGCGCAGGCGCTGGCGCTCGCTGAGGCGCAGACGGTACTTCTCGGGCAGAAAGTCGAGATCGGCGCTCTGGCCGACGGCCGCCAGCACCCTGTCGGCCTCGACCAGAAACTCGCTGCCGGTCACCGGCACCGGCCGCCGCCTGCCGCTGGCGTCGGGCTCGCCGAGCTCGATCTCGAGACACTCGAGACCGAGAAAGCGGTCGTTGTCCCGCACCACCGCCTGGGGCGTCACCAGGAAGCGGATCTCGATTCCCTCCTCGGTGCAGGCGTCGATCTCCTCGGGCCCGGCCAGCAGCTCGGTGGCCGAGCGCCGGTAGAGGATGGTCACCTCGTCGGCGCCCAGGCGGCGAGCGGTGCGTGCCGCCTCCACCGCGGTCGAGCCGCCGCCGATGACCACCACACGACCGGTGAGCGGCGCGCGATCGCCGGCGTTGACCCGGCGCAGGAAGCCCAGCGCGTCCTCCACTTCGGGAGACTCCTCCTCACCGGGAATCCCCAGAGCGCGACCGCGTTGGGCGCCGACCGCGAACAGCACCGCCGCCCACTCGTCGTCGAGCAGCGACTCGAGCGTCAGGTCGGTGCCGATCCGGCAGCCGGTACGCAGCTCGATGCCCGAGGCCAGCAGATAGTCGATCTCGGCGTCGAGGATCTCGCGCGGCAGCCGGTAGGGGGCGATGCCGTAGCGCAGCATGCCGCCGGTCTCGGGCTCGGACTCGAAGATCGTCACCGGATAGCCGGCGCGGCGCAGGTCCCAGGCGGCGGCCAGACCGGCCGGGCCCGAGCCGATGACCGCGACGGGCGAAGCCGGGTGGATCACCGGCAGCATCGCCGGCGGTGTCTCGTCGGCGACGTCGGCGACAAACCGCTTGAGGGCGCGGATGGCGATCGGCTCATCTCGGCGGCAGGCCGCCTCGCAGGGGTGATGGCAGATGCGCCCGCAGATGCCCGGCAGCGGGCAACGATCGCGCACCACCGCCAGCGCCTCGGCGAACATGCCCTCGGCGATCAGTGAGACGTAAGCTTTGACGTTGATGCCGGCGGGACAGGCGGTGGTGCAGGGCGAGGGCTCGACCGGCTCGAGCCGGAACGGTGCGCCGCCCAGCGTCGGCACCCGCAGCCGCGCCCCCGACAGAGTCTCGGTCCTGACCGAGGGGGTGGCGGAATCGCCGGGGCTCATGTCGTCACCCCCGCCAGCGGCGGCCGTTCGACCTCCACCGCCGGCTGGGCGAGCTGCCGAGCCGCGTACTTCAGGCCCTGGTCGAACGCCTTGAGGTTGAGCTCCTCTGTGCCGGGCGGCACCGAGTGCTTGACCGCCTCACGCATCGCCTCCTCGGGCACCAGTCGGCTGACGCCGGCGAAGAAGCCGACCATGACGATGTTCTGGACGATCGCCCGGCCCAGCGACTCCGCGATGCGGGTCGAGGGCACGCCGTAGGCCTCCTGTCCTTGCTTGAACTCCGGCTTCACCAGGTCCTGCTCGTAGACCAGCAGGCCGTCGTCGAGCAGCTCGTCGCGGTACTTGTCGTAGCCGTCGGCCGACATCGCCACCAGGATGTGAGGCCGCCGAATGTAGGGATAAAGCACCTCGTCGTCGGCGACCACCAGGGTGGCGCTACACGAGGAGCCTCGGGCCTCGGGGCCGAAGCTCTGGATCATGGTGGCGTGGCGGTCGGCGTGGATGGCGCAGGCGTGGCCGATGATGTGGCCGGCGAGGACCACCCCCTGACCGCCGAAGCCGGTTATGCGGATCTCGGTCCGCGCCTTCTCAGCCGGCATGGATCATCCCTCCCTCGGGCGGCATCGGCTTGTAGCGGTCGCCCAGGATCGTGCCGTAGTGCTTGTCCATCAACTCGTTGAAGGTGGGTTTCTCGTCGTCCACGAACTTGCCGCAGACGATGCTGGACTGGAAGTCGATGTCGACTTCGCGGGTGTCGGCGCCGTGCCGGATCTCGGCGTTGTCGTGGTAGAAGCGCATGCCGCTCAGACCGGTGCCGAGCTTGTTGAGCCGTGAGTAGAGCGTCGGACAGGGGGCGATGACCTCGATAAGGCGGAACCCCTTGCGGTCGATCGCCTCCTCGATCGCCCAGGTGAGCCGGCGGATGTGCAGGGCGGTCCAACGGGCGACGTAGGAGGCGCCGCTCGAGGCCGCCAGATGGGGCAGGTTGAACGGCGGCTCGAAGTTGCCGAACGGCATGGTCGAAGTCTTGGCGGTCAGCGGCGTGGTAGGCGCGTTCTGACCGCCGGTCATGCCGTAGATGAAGTTGTTGATCAGGATGACCATCAGGTCGATATTGCGGCGGGCGGCATGGATGAAGTGGTTGCCGCCGATGCCCACCAGGTCGCCGTCGCCGGAGATGACGGTCACCAGCAGCTCGGGCCGGCCCAGCTTCAGCCCGGTGGCGAACGGGATCGCCCGGCCGTGGGTGGCGTGGAAACCGTCGAGCTTCATGTAGCCGGCGGCGCGGCCGGAGCAGCCGATGCCTGAGACCACCGACACCTTGTCCAGATCGCAGCCGGCCTTCTCGAGCGCCGTGGCGTAGCACTGCACCACCGTGCCGATGCCGCAGCCCGGGCACCAGACATGCGGGATGCGTTCCATCCGCAGGTAGGGCGCCATGGGGTGCTCCATCGGCGGCTCACGCACCAGTTCGGGGTTCATCTCTTCGCTCATGACGCTGCCTCCACGATCGCCTCGACGATCGCCTCTGGATCGTGCACGCCGCCGCCGCCGTGGAACAGGCCGCTGACCCGCGCCCGCCCGGCCGCGCAGCGCTCCACCTCGAGCACCATCTGGCCGTAGTTGATCTCCACCACCAGGAAGCTGCCGACGCTGCCGGCGAGCTCGTGGATGCGCTTTTCGGGGAATGGCCATAGCGCTATCAGGCGCAGAAAACCGACGCGGATACCGCGTTGCCGGGCCGTCTCGACCGCCAACCTCGCCACCCTGGCGGTGATGCCAAACGCCACCACCACGACCTCTGCGTCCTCGGTGTCGTGCTCCTCGAAGCGCACGATCTCGTCGGCGTT
The DNA here is from genome assembly GCA_945787525.1 of Thermoanaerobaculia bacterium. GTDB lineage: Bacteria > Acidobacteriota > Thermoanaerobaculia > Multivoradales > JAHEKO01 > CALZJC01. Next base: position 4,915 of record CALZJC010000245.1, read on the forward strand.
GTCGCGGATCTTGTCCACCAGCCGGCGCACACAGGTCTCCTGGCACTCGACGCTCATCACCGGGTAGCCGCGCTCGTCGTGGGTCAGGCCGGTGGTGTGAAAGCGGTAGCCGTCGCCGGCGCGGGCGAACTCTGGCACCGGCTTGCCGTTGAGTCGGTAGGGCTCGAACTCCTCCGGTGGCTTCGAGGTCAGCCGTCGGGGCTCGACGGAGATCTCTTGCGCTTCGGGGATCACGACCTTCTCGGTCATGTGCCCGACGCACTCGTCGAGGAGCAGCAGGACCGGGACGCGATAGATCTCCGAGAGGTTGAAGGCCTCGATGGTCAGATCGAAGGCTTCCTGCGGCGACTGCGGGCAGAGCACGATGACCTCGTAGTCACCATGCGAGCCCCAGCGCGCCTGCATGACGTCGGACTGGCCAACCATGGTCGGCAGCCCGGTCGACGGCCCGCCGCGTTGCACGTCGACGACGACGCAGGGAGTCTCCATCATCGCCGCCAGACCGATGTTCTCCATCATCAGGCTGAAGCCGGGACCACTGGTCACGGTCATCGACTTGGTGCCGGTCCATGAGGCGCCGACCACCGCCGCCATCGACGCCAGCTCGTCCTCCATCTGGATGAAGGTGCCGCCGATGGTGGGGAAACGGCGGGCGATGCGCTCGACGACCTCGGTCGACGGAGTGATCGGGTAGCCGGCGACGAACCGGCAGCCGGCCGCCATCGCTCCCTCGCCGCAGGCGTAATCACCATCAAGGTAGTGCGCGCCGGTGAGCACGCCGGTGGGGTCGGCCTTCATGGCTGTGCCTCCTGCGCCTGGCCATCCGTCGCCGGGGCCGGCCTGGTGTCATAGCTGAAGATGGCGAACTCGGGGCAGATCATCTCGCACAGGCTGCAGTTGAGGCATTCGCCGGTGCGCAACACCTCGGGCGGGTGATAGCCCTTGCGGTTGAACCGTTGCGCCAGCGCCAGCACGTCGCGCGGGCAGTACTCGACACAGAAGCCACAGCCCTTGCAGCGCTCGTCGAAGATCACCAGGTCGCCTCGGGTGCTGGCGACACGGTGGCTGTCCAGGGGTTCGCGCCAATACTTCATTCGAAAGTCTCCCGTGCCGGTCACCCCCCCCTTGGCGCCGGCAACCTCTAGGCCGTCTTTCTGTGCTCTCCTCCGTCTCTGTGCTCGCGCACCTTCTGGTAGGGACAGCCGTCGCGCAGGTGGTTCACCGGGCAGGCCTCGTCGTAGTAGGCCGAGCAACGTAGACACAGACCCTCGCCCGAGTCTTCCTGCTTGATCAGCAGCAGGGAGAAGCGCTCGAGAAGCCGGCTGAACTGGGCCAGTTCCTTCTCGCTGAAGCCGTCCAGAACCGGCTCCAGCCTCTCCTCCTTGAGCGCCTCATAACGCTTTACCAGCTGGCGGCCCTTGCGGCTCGACGCCAGCAGCGTCGCCCGCCGATCGGCCGTCGAGCGACTGCGCGCCACCAGTCCGAGCCCTTCCAGCTTGTCGATGTTCTTGGTCGCCGCGGGTGGGCTGACGCCGAGGAACTGCGCCACCTCGCCGACCTGATGGCTGCCGTTGAGCGAGATCAGTTTGAGCAGGTGGAACTGGGGCAGCGTCAGCGGGGCGTCGGTGACCTCACGCAGGATCTTGAGCTCGAGCAGATCGCGCACCGCCGAGGCGAAGATGTGCGAGTAGCGCAGCAGTTCGAAATGTTCGCCGTGGCCGTTGCCGGGGGCCATGGGAGTGAAGTCGCTGGGCGTGGTCTGGGGCACTTAGTTAACCAAGTTATAGTTTAACCTGGTTAACTATACTCCTCTTGGGCGATGATTTCAATGTCTTTCTTGGGCGATTCCTCGTCGCGGGGACCGGCCGGCTCGAAGTCTAGAGGCTGGCCCTCTGGACGGGGAGCCATCCTGCGCGCGCTGCTTTCGCTGCGTGGTCGGATACTCCCCTTGGTCGGGTGCCCCTCGCCTCCCGGCCGGCCTCTGGTAATGCCCTTTGGTCGTCTCTGCTCTTCCACCATCGGAGCGGAAAGCCGCTGGCCGGCTGGCTTGGAGCGGAGTGGCGCCGGGGTGGGGCTCTCGGGCGGCTCTGCGGCTATGGGGAGCCGAAGGGTTGCGGCCGACGATGTTGGTACAGCGCGCCGTCGGTGAAGCCGAGACGGCGGTAGTAGTCGCGAGTGCCGACGGCGGAGATGACCGCCAGGTCGCTGAAGCCGGCTTGCGCGGCCAGCTCGGCGGCCCGCTCGATCAGGCGGCTGCCGAGGCCGAGATGCTGCGACCGGCCGTCACGGCGCTCGCCGATGCCGACCAGCCGGCCGTAGACGTGCACCTCACGGATCATGGCGCTCGTGGCGATCTCGTCGATCTCCACAGGCTCGGCGGGCAGCGACAGCCGCAGGAAGGCCGCCAGCCGGTCGTCGGGCGTCACGTACTGGAGGAAGCGCTCCTCGCCGATGGACGTGGCGTAGCGCGACTCGCGCAGCTCGGCTTCGCCGACGGCCACGTCACGGTGGCGCACCTCGCGCGCCCGGATGTCCCGCGCCGGCAGCCCCCGCCGAGCCAGCTCGGCCTCGGCGAGCTCGCGGAAGTTGGTCCGCCGGTTGCCGGCGACGATGTCGGTGCCCGGGATGTCGCGGATCACCCGGGTGAGGCCAGTAGCGCATCAGCTCGGCGGACTCGATCAGCGAGCAGGGGTAGATCTTGAGCTCGTCGGGACGAAAGTCCGGGTCGGCGAAGATGCGGGCGAAATCCTCGACGTCGCGCTCGGGGCTCGATCCGTAGAGGTTGGGCATCCAGTGGGCGTGGATCTTGAGCCCGGCGCCGCGCAGGAGTCGCATCGCCCGGCGGATGGAGGCGACGTCGTGGCCGCGGCGGTTGGCGGCAAGTACTTCGTCCGACAGGCTCTGGTAGCCGAGCTGCACCTTGGTGGCGCCGAGCCGGCGGATGCGCTCCACCTCGGCTGCGGTCAGGTGGTCCGGTCGGGTCTCCACAACCAGGCCGACGCAGCGGGCGGTCGCGGTCTCGTTGTCCCGCTGGGTGCGGGCAAGCTCGTTCCAGCTGGCCGTCTGCGCGGCGAGCCGGCCGCCGCCGTGCAGGTCGGCGTGGTCGGACACGATCCGGTTGTAGCCCCGGCGGACATGCCGGCCGTCGATGCGCTCGCCGAGCTGCGACCACTCCAGCCCGGTGGTGAGCGGCGGAGCCACTGCGCCGTCGCGCCAGCGTTCGAAGTCGTTCAACGCGTCGAACGAGCGCTTGACGAACCAGAGCTGGTACGGCTCGGCGTAGGAGGACCAGGTGCCGCCGAGCACGATCAGCTCCGCCTTGTCGACCCGGTGTCCGGTGTGGTGGTAGGTGCGCAGCCGGGAGAGGGTCTGGGCGTAGGGGTCGAAGCGGTGCTGCGCCGCCCGCTGGGCGCCCGGCTCGTCGGACAGGTAGCTCTTGGGCATGCGCACGTCGGAGGGGCAGAAGATGCAGCGGCCGGGACACGGATGGGGCTTGGTCAGCAGGGTTACCGGCGCCACGCCGCTGGCGGTGCGTATCGGCTTCATCCGCAAACGGGCGACGAACTCCGCCTCGTCGCGGGCCCAGCCCAATGCCTCGTTCAGGTAGCGGAAGCCGCGGATGATCTCGCTCTTGGAGAAGAAGCCGCGGCCGTCCTTGGGGTGGCGGCGCAGCGCCCGGCGGTAGCCTTCGCCATCGATCTCCGACAGCTCCTCGAGCTCGCCGATCAGCGCCGCCAGCTGTTCCTCGTAGCGTTCGGGAGCGAAGGCGTAGGTCGAAGAGGCCATGTTTCCCGGATTCTAGCGACCGGGCCTTGCGCCGGAGCGTGGGGACGTCAACGCGGCCAAAGGCTTCGATGCCGGCCTCAGGCCCCCCGGGCGAAGCGGGTCATCGATTCCGTCTGCTCGGGGCAGAGCTCCAGCAGCTTCTCTTTGA
>CALZJC010000246.1 GCA_945787525.1 Thermoanaerobaculia bacterium
AACGGGCGGTCGGTCGATTTCTCGTATCGGGTGGGCGAGGGAGATCGGATCAGCGTCTTCCCGGTCTTCGAGTCACTCGACATCACGCCGCTTCTCGAAGCCCGGCTGCGGCCGCTGCGGCAGACGCGGTTCGTGCTGGACACTCATCTCGGGAGGCTCGCGACCTATCTGCGGCTGGTGGGGTTCGACACGCTCTACCGGAACGACTACGACGACCCGGGGCTGGTCCGGATCTCGGTGGACGAGGCGCGCATCCTGCTGACGCGCGACCGGCAGCTCCTGAAGCGCCGGGCGCTGACCCATGGCTACGGGGTCCGGGAGACGAATCCCCGGCGCCAGCTCGGCGAGGTCCTCGAGCGATTCGATCTGCGGCGCTCGGCGGCGCCCTTTACCCGGTGCCTGGCGTGCAACGGGCGCCTTCGACCGGTACCGAAGGCAGCGATCACGGAAAGGCTGCCGCCGCGGACGCGGCGCGATCACGACCAGTTCAGGATCTGTCCGGGCTGCGACCGGATTGTCTGGCCGGGCTCGCACTACCGGCGGATGCGGCGATTCGTCGACGCGGTCCTTGGCCAGGATGTTTCGGGCGATGCGGGAGGGGCTGGGGCTGATGAATAGCGCGGAGCCCCGAGCCTCAGCCGTCGGCGGACAACATGGCGGCGAAGCTGCCCCGGTGCTTCCAGAACACGACGAACCAGAGCACGCTGAAGACCAGTCCCATGAGGATTCCCGCCAGGTCGAAGGAAAGATGGAAGAGCAGGATGTTCACCAGCACTGGCCCGAGAAGGGTCAGTCCCAGCGCCACATAGCGGCCGACCACGAGCGCCAGACCGCCGACGATCATGAGGATCGCGACGGCGTTGAAGTAACCCGATCCGAAGAGCAGTCCCATGAACTGGGTGCCGTCCTCCGGCATTGGCGCCGGGGACATGAACTTGAGCCATGTGTTGACACCGAATACCAACATCCCGACACCGAGCAGATAGCGCGCCACCATCGTTGCAGCCTTCATCGAGCCCTCCTTTCGAAACCGTTCGCCGGCATTCTAAGACACTCCACGATCACCCGATTTCGGCCCTCCGCCTTGGCGCGATACAGCAGTCTGTCGGCGTGCTGGATAAAGGCCCCTGCCCTCAGGGGTGGTGACGCTGCCGCCGCGCGGGCGTAAGGTCGCTCCTGCCTCACAGAAGGCAGATCCAGGGCGGTGCGAGGCCGGGAACGGAGCCCGGCGGCAGGGTGGGTTCTCCACCGCCGCCCTGCCGGAGGCGACCCGTGCGGTCGGGGTCGGGCAGCCGGAAGCCTGAGGTCTCTGTGGAACCAGGGCCGCGGAAAGGTACTGCCATGCAGAAGAACGTCGAGCTCGAGGACGGCGTGGAGGTTCTCATCCGGGAGATGACCAGGCAGGACGCCGCGGCCTCGCTGGCCTTCTTCCAGTCTCTCTCGGAGGAGGACCGGGCCTATCTGCGACGGGATGTCGTGCGGCCCGAGATCATCGAGCAGCGGGTCCGCGAAGTGGAGGCCGGGACTGTCATCCGGTTGCTGGCCGTGGTGGGGGGCGAGGTGATAGCGGACGGGACTCTGGAGTTCTCGGGTGAAGAATGGAAGAGGCATGTGGGCGAGCTGCGGCTGATCATCGCGCCGGCATTCCGGCGCCGGGGGCTCGGCCTCCGGATGGCCCGCGAGCTTTTCCTGCTCGCGGCCAGCGCGCGGGTGGAGGAGATCCTGGTCCGGATGATGCGGCCGCAGAAGGCGGCGCGGAGCATCTTCCGCAAGCTCGGGTTCCGGCAGGAGGTGGTGTTGCCGGATTACGTCCGGGACCAGGATGGGGAAAAGCAGGACATGATCCTCATGCGCTGTGACCTGGAGGCGCTGTGGCAGGAGATGGAGGACTTCGTCGCCACGGGTGACCGGCAGCGGACGCAGTAGAACGCCCACGGCACCGCTGTGTCACCATGCCTGTCCATGGACACGACAGCGTGCTCGACCTGGCCCCGGCACATGGGCTCCTGGCTGGATCGCGTGAGTCGTTGGGCAGGGAGGTGACCTGATGAGGAGTTTCCTGGTAGTTGCAGTGATGTGCGGCGTCATGGCTGGCGCCGGCGGTCCAACCGATGCCGCAGGCGAGGCCGGTCCCAAGGTCTACATCTCCGTCGACATGGAGGGCACGGTCGGGGCGGTCACCGCGGACCAGCTGGGCCCCCAGGGCTTCGAGTACGGTCGCTTCCGGGAGTTCATGACCCGCGAGGCGCTGGCCGCAGTCGAGGCGGCTAAGCAGGCCGGGGCTGTTGAGATCCTGGTCGGCGACTCGCACGGCAACGGGGAGAACCTCCTGATCGAGCATTTTCCGCCGGATGTGCGGATCGTCCGCTCGTGGCCGCGGCGGCTCGCGATGATGGCCGGGATCGACGACAGCTTCGACGCGGTGATCTTCATCGGTTATCACAGCTCGACCGACAACTCGAAGGGAGTGCGCGCGCACACCTTCTCGAGCGCCCGCCTGACCAGCGTCAAGCTCAACGGCACAGCGGTGAGCGAAGGCGCCTTCAACGCCGCGATCGCCGGGCACTTCGGTGTTCCGGTGGTGATGATCTCGGGCGATAACGAGGTGATCGCCGAAGTGCGGGCGCTGGTGGGCGACGTCGAAGGCGCGGCGGTCAAGAAGGCGCTGGGATTCCACTCGGCGGAGACCCTTACCCCGGACGCGGCCTACGCCCTCATCGGTGAGCGGGTCGCGGCGGCGTTGGCCCGGGTCGAGGAGTTTCGGCCGTACAGGGTGGAATCGCCGATCGAGCTCGAGGTGTCCTTCAAGCACTACCGGCCGGTCGAAGTGCTCGGCTATCTGCGAGTGGTGGAGCGCGTCGACTCCCACACGATCCGCTTCCGTGGTGAGGACATGCTCGAGGTGTCCGACTTCATGAACTTCGTCCTCAACTACGACTCGAACGCGCAGCCTTAGCGACCGTCCAGACTTCCACCACGGGCTGCTGGGGCGTCGACAGGGAAGAGGGGCCGATCGATGGAATGCAAAAGCGCGCTTCTTGTTCTGTCGATTTCCGTCATCGCCTTGCCCGCCTGCGGTGGCGCCCCCGGACCTCCTCAGACCATGCGGGGGCGATACCTGGGGCAGATGCCACCGGGGATGACCCCAGAGCTGTTTGCGCCCGGCGTCGTGTCCACCGGCGCGAACGAGCTCAACGCCGCGTTCACGCCGGACGGGAACGAGCTCTACTTCACGCGCAGCATCGACGGCAGGGAAACCCTGATGACGACGCGGCAGGTGGAGGGCGTCTGGGCGCCTCCCGCGATCGCCGGCTTCTCGGGCACGTTCACCGATGTCGACCCGTACATCACAAGGGACGGCCGCCGGCTCTACTTCTCATCGACGCGCCCGGTGGAAGGCGGCAGCGAAGCGAAGGACGCGGACCTCTGGTATCTGGAGCGGCAGGCGGGGGGCGATTGGGGGGAGCCCGTTCATCTGGGAGGGCCCAACACCGAGGGCAAGGACGACTACTACACTTCGTTGTCGGATGACGGCTCGCTCTACTTCTCGATCTTCGACTCGAACAGTGCCGCCGACATCTACCGGGCGCGGGCGGAGGACGGAGGGTTTGGTCCCCCGGAGCGGGTCGAAGGTGGGATCAGCACCGGGGCTCTGGAACATGACCCGTTCGTCGCGCCGGACGACAGCTATCTGATTTTCACCTCGGACCGGCCGGGAGGCTACGGCAGTGCCGACCTCTACATCAGCTTTGCGGACCCCGATGGATCGTGGACAGAGCCGGTCAATATGGGCGAGTCGATCAACTCGGCCCATTACGAGTTCTGCGCCATGCTCTCGCAGGACGGCAAGTACCTGTTCTTTACCAGTCGCAACAACATCTACTGGGTCGATGCGAAGGTCATCGAGGGGCTGAGACCCGCCGCCGCACCTCGTGGGGATGGAAAGACCCCGTGCTAGGGTTGCCGCAGGTGCCGGCTATCCGGAGTTCGATGTCGTGATCGGGTCGCCCGACACGCGGAAGGGCTGATCGCCATCAATCGAGTCCTCGCCATCGACTGGTCGGGGGCCAGGACGGCCTCCAGGAGCAAGATCTGGCTTTGCGAGGTGGCCGGCGGGCGGGTGGTGCGGCTGGAGAACGGTCGCTCGCGGGACGAGATCGCGGATCACCTGATGGAGGAGGCGGCTCGAGATCCCCGCTTCGTGGTGGGCCTGGACTTCGCCTTCTCGTTCCCGGCCGGGTTCCTGAGAAAACGCGCCCATCGCCGGGTGGGGACGGTGTGGGACGAGGTGGAGGCGCTGGGCGAGGAGTGGCTGGCCCACTGCCCGAGCCCGCCGTTCTGGGGCAAGCCGGGCAAGAAGAAGCCGGCGCTTGGAGATGCGCTCTTCCGGGCGACGGATCTGGCGGCGGCCGAGAAGACCGGCCGCAGGCCGCTTTCGGTCTTCCAGATCGGCGGCGTTGGCACGGTGGGGGTGGGGAGCATTCGCGGCATGCCGGTACTGAAGCGGCTGCGGAAGAACGGGTTCTCGGTCTGGCCGTTCGACGCGCCGGGCTCGCCGCTGGTGGTCGAGATCTGGCCGCGGGTGTTCATGGGGGAGGTTCGCAAGTCAGACCTCGCGGCGCGACGGCGGTACCTGGAGGCGGACCACTCGGACATGTTGGACTCGGCTCGCGCCGATGCGGTGGGCAGTGACGATGCCTTCGACAGTCTGGTGTCGGCGCTGGCGATGTACCGGCACCGCGGTGAGTTCCGGCGGTTGAGCCGGGCCGAGGATCGGGTGACGCGGCTCGAGGGAGCGATCTGGCGACCCGGTGTGGTCCAGCAGTAGCGCAGAAAGGCCGGACGCGGAAACATGAGGAGCTTGGCAGCTCGGTTTCGGCGGCTCCGGCCGCGGGTGGTCGGTCTCCTCGGCTGTCTCACGGCGGTCCTGGCGGCGGCGGGTCTGGCGGCCTCCGGACCGCTGTCGGACGCGGAGAAGGAGGAGTTTCTGCTCCGCGCTCGGGTCGTCAGCCGGCAGATCATCCCGATCGGTGTCACCGCGTCCGAACGAGCGACCCTCACCGACGGCCGGCTGACCCACGCCGCTCACATACAGACCATCGACCAGACCCACCGGAGGCTGCGGGCACGCAAGGCCGTCTACATCAACCTTCGCGACAGCTACGAGTTCAACATCGCCGCCTACCGCCTGGATCGGCTGCTGGACCTGAGGATGGTGCCGGTGTCGGTCGAGAGGTCGGTCGCGGGCGAGAGGGCGGCGGTGACCTGGTGGGTCGACGACGTGCTGATGATGGAAGCGGAGCGCCGCTCGAGAGGTGTGAAACCGCCCGACCTGGCGCACTGGAATGACCAGATGCAGCAGGCGCGGGTCTTCACTCAGCTGGTTTTCAACACCGATCCCAACCTGGGCAACTTCCTGGTCGCTACCGGCTGGCGGCTCTGGATGATCGACTTCACCCGCTCCTTCCGCGCCTACAAGCGGCTTCCCGAGCCGGAGCTGATCGAGCGGATCGACCGCCGCGTCTACCGCGGCCTGCGTCGGCTGAGTCGCAAAGCGCTGCGACGCGAGACCGAGGGTTATCTCACCGGGCCCGAGGTGAACGCCGTGCTCGCCAGGCGGGAACAGCTTCTCCACCTGATCGATGCGCGGATCGCCGCCCAGGGCGAGCCGGCGGTGATCTGTGATCTCCCCGGGCACTGAGTCGGCGGGAGGCCGCGGGCTGACCTCTAGCCTGCCCTTCTCACCAAGCGTCTACGAAACGCCGTATCTGCCTGAATCTGCGGCGTTACGCTCCGGTCGGGCATCCTCAGCGTGCTTCGAGCACGCTTGCGGTGCCCTCGGTCGCAA
>CALZJC010000247.1 GCA_945787525.1 Thermoanaerobaculia bacterium
GCGGCAGATCGCGGCGGAGCTGCGGGCTCAGTACCTGTTGGTCTTCCGCCCGCGCGGCACGGCGCGGGACCTGGCGTTTCGCCAGATCGAAGTCGAGATCCTCCGCCCGGGTCTCGCGGCCCGGGACGTGCACGGTCACCACCGCTAGCCCGACCATCTCACCAGTGATCGACTGCGAAGCCCCATATGCCTGAATCCCCTGCGTTGCGACAGCCGGCCCACCGCACCATGAACCGGTCCGCCTGGCCCGCGCTGGTCGGAGCGCTGACCATCATCGCCACCCTGCTCACCGCGACCGCGAGCGCCCGGGGCCGCTGGGGGGAGGAGGACGAAGACCGCCAGGTCATCATCCGTCTGCTGCCACCGGCATCGAGCCAGCCGGGCGGCAGGGTACTGATCGAGACCCTGCTGACCGACCCGGAGGTGCACAACGTGGTCTTCCTGCTCGACGGCGAGATCGCCGCGCGGCGTCGTTCACCACCCTGGGCAGCGACGATCCGGCTGGCTTCCCCACCGCGCGAGCAGCTGGTGCGGGCCGAGGCCCGCGACACCGACGATCGCTTGCTGGCCGCCGACGAGATGCTTCTCAACCGCCAGGTGAGACCGCTCAGGGTCGTCTTGCGTTCCATCGAGCCGTCCGCCAGGGGTCTCGTGGTGCAGGCGGAGGTGTCGATCCCGGAAGAGGTCGAGCTCGACCGGCTGGCGGTCTTTCTCAACGAGGAGCTTCAGCGCTCGTATTCAGCGGACGAGCTTACGGACGGCGAGATCGAGCTGATCCTCGACGCCACCGACCCCGATCCGCGGGCCTTCGTGCGCCTCGTTGCCCACCTGGCTGACGGCCGCGCTCTGGAGGACGTCGGGCTGGTCTCGGCAGCGGGCTTCGAGGAGGAGATCGACGTCCATCTGGTCCAGCTGCAGGTCGTTGTGACCAACAAGCGCGGGCTACCGCTGCGCGGTCTGCAGAAAGAGCACTTCCGCATCTCCGAGGACGGCCGCCAGCGCGAAGCGGCGGGCCTCTTCATCGCCGACGACGTGACGCTGCTGCTCGGCCTGGCTCTCGACTCCTCGGGCAGCATGCGACAGATCTGGCCGCAGACGCGCGCGGCGGCCTCGAGCTTTCTCGGCGAGACCCTGAGGGAGCGCGACGAGGGCTTCCTGGTCGACTTCGATACCCGGCTGCGTCTCGTCCAAGCTCGCACCGGCGACCGCTCGCAGCTGCAGGCGGCGCTGGCCCAGCTCGAGCCGGAGGGCGGCACCGCCCTCTACGACTCCATCCTGTTCTCGCTCCTCCAGTTCGATCGCCAACAGGGCCGGCGCGGTCTGGTCGTGCTGACCGACGGCTACGACGTCGACAGCCAGGCCGATCCCGAGCGGGCGGTGGAGATCGGCAAGAAGCTGGGCGTGCCGATCTACATTCTGGCCCTCGACAGCCAGGGAGCCGGCGGCAGGTTGCCGCGCAGTAGGGGTATCAGCGCCGGCATCGGCGATGCAGCCGCCGCCGTCCAGGCCTTGCATCTGGTGACCGACCCGACCGGGGGCCGGCTCTACCGGGTGGGCAACCTGGAGCAGATCTCCCGCGCCTTCACCCTGATCAACGCGGAGCTGCGCAACCAGTACGTGCTGACCTACTACACCGACTCGCCGCCGCAGCCGGGCAAGCCGCCAAAGGTCACGGTCGAGGCGCCGGGGCACAAGGGGCTGCGGGCCAAAGTCGTTCTCGGCAGCGATCAGATCTACTAGCAGACTGGGCGAGCGACCCCTCCGACTTGAGACCTGGGACCTACCCACCGAAGTCGTCATAGGCGCAGCGTGTTGTTGACTTTGTTATGCAAAGTACTCTACACTGCCCACTCCAAACGACTCGCCAGAGGAGAAGAGCATGAGCCCGCAGACAACCGGACGCCGTATCCTCGCCATCATCTTCGTCTTCGGCTGCGCCGCCGTCGCCTGGTTCACCCTGGGTGCCTCGCTGGTCCACCGCAGCGAAGCCTCCGACCGGCAGCTCTCCTCTGACGTCAAAACGTTGTGGGGCGGCAGCCATCAGCAGCCGGCGCCCCAGGTCTGGTGGATCGAGCGGGCACTGGTCACCGAGGAGGCGGTCGACAAGACGTCCGAAGGTCAGCCGTTCGTGCGTCAGGTGCGGAGCGAGGTCGAGGTCAGACATCCGCTGCCGCTGCTGTCGAGCCTGGTCACCGTCGACCTGGACCTCGAGCACCGGCGCAAGGGTCTGCTCTGGTACGACGTCTACACCGTCGTCTTCGACGGCCGCTACAGAGTCCGGGCGCCGGACGGCGAAGCGCGCAAGGTACGTCTACACTTCGCCTTCCCCACCAGCGAGGCGATGTATGACGGCTTCCGGGTGCGCATCGGCGATCGCGAGGCGGCACCGGCAACGACGATCGGCGACGGAATCACGATCGAGATCGACGCCGAGCCGGGCGAGGAGCTACCGATAGAGATCGGCTACCGATCACGCGGACTCGATCGCTGGAGCTACTCCTTCCAGGAGTCGGGCGTCGCTCAGGTGCGCGACTTCCATCTCGCCATGACCACCGACTTCGCCGACATCGACTTCCCCGAGGGCTGCCTCTCCCCCACCGCCAAGACGCCCCTGGACGGGGGCTGGAAGCTGGCATGGGAGTTCGACAACCTGGTGACCGGCAAGCAGGTCGGCCTCGACCTGCCCAACCGGCTCAACCCGGGACCGCTGGCGGCGCGCATCACTTTCTTCGCGCCGGTCTCGCTGCTCTTCTTCATCACCGTGCTGGTGATCCTCGGCATCCTGCGGCGCCGCAACCTGCACCCGATGCACTTCTTCTTCCTTTCCGCCGCGTTCTTCGCCTTCCATCTGTTGCTCGCCTATCTGGTCGACCACGTCGACATCCATGTCGCCTTCGCCATCGCCTCGGCGGTGAGCGTCTTCCTCGTCGTCTCCTACCTGCGGGTCGTCGGCGGCGACCGCTTCGCCTTCCGTCAGGCCGGTCTGGCGCAGCTGGTCTATCTGGTGCTGTTCAACTACGCCTTCTTCTTCGAGGGCTACACCGGGCTGACCGTGACGGTGGGCTCGGTGGTGACCCTGTTCGTCCTGATGCGGCTGACCGCGCCGGTCGACTGGGGCCAGGCGATCGGCCCGGCGAAGAAGGCCGTGCCCGAAGCTGCGGCCTGAGACGCTGAAACCCTCGGCGGTCGATCTGCGTCTTAGGACAAGACACCGATCGATTCGGAGGAGGAACGCGTCATGTCCGGGAAATCGCTCCAGCGCCCGCTGATACTCATCACCCTGGCAGTCCTGGCTTTTGCCCCGGCGGCCGCAGCCGACTACCGGCTCGAGCGGCAGCTGCCGCTCGAGGCGGGCGGCAGCTTCCGGCTCGACTCGGACAGCGGCTCGATCGAGATCCGCGGCGTCGACCGCGCGGGCGCCCGCATCCTGGTCACCGCGCCGCGTGACGACATCGAGGAGCGCTTCACCTTCTCCTTCGAGGAGCGCGGCGACGATGCCGTCGTGCGGGTCAAGAAGCGCGGCAGCTGGACCCACCGCATGTTCTCGGGTAGTGGCAACAGGCTGCACTTCGAGATCCAGGTGCCGCGGGGCGCCCATATCGATCTGAGCACCGCCGGTGGTGCCATCGACGCCGAGTCGATCCGGGGCCGGGTGGAGCTGCACAGCTCGGGCGGCAGCCTCGAGATCGCCGACGTCGAAGGTGACGTCGACGCCCACACCAGCGGCGGCGCCATAAGCGCCGCGGAGGTGCGCGGCAGCGCTCGCCTGCATACCTCGGGCGGAGCGATCCGTGCGGCGGGCGTCACCGGCGATCTGGTCGCCAGAACAAGCGGCGGCTCGATCGAGATCCAGGATGCCGGCGGCGCCGTCGAGGCGCACACCTCGGGCGGCCCGGTGCGCGCCAGCTTCGCCGCCGGAAACGGCAGCGGCGGCACGCTCAAAAGCTCCGGCGGCGGCATCACCGCCATCGTCGACCCGACGGTCTCGCTGCAGGTCGACGCCCACACCTCGGGCGGCAGAGTGGACCTGGATCTGCCGCTCACGGTGCGCGGGTCCTTTTCCCGCAACGAGGTCCGTGGGGCACTCAACGGCGGCGGCCCGATGCTCAAGCTGCGCTCGAGCGGTGGCTCGATCCGGCTGCGCGGCAACTAGGGGTTCTCGCCGAGCTTGCCGAGCCTAGGGCGCCGGAAAGCGCCGCTCGATCTCGGCCCACCCGCGGCAGCGGACGAGTGGCGCGCCGTTCTTGCCGCCGAGCTCCTCGACCTCGCGGTTCCAGGGCCGGTCGAACAGCGCCACCGGCACACCGACCGTGCCGGCAAGATGTTCCGCCGTGCCCGGAAAGTCCTCCACCGCCAGACAGAATCGGAGCCCGGGCAGATCCGCCAGGCAGAGCACGCCCTCGGGCGTCGAATTCGGATCCCGGTAGAACTCGGAGTACTTGTCCAGGAAGTGGAACTCGCTGTAGGGCATGGCGTGGCGTTGCAGCCAACCGAGAGTGGTCTGGCGCGTCGCCGGTGGCCGCCCAGTGACCACGAAGACCTGGTAGCCCCGCCGGAGCCACCGCCCGAGAGCCGCCGCCGCGCCCGGCATCGGCTCGATCGAGCCCAGGGCCTCCGGCAGGTGCGCCCGGCGCATGAACTCGGTCAGCTCGGCGGGCTGCAGGCGGAAGGAGTCGCCGAGATGGTAGGAGCGGATCTCGTCGAAGGCCACGCTGCGACCGAACTGCTCGACCAGAACGTCGAGGAACATGCGGCCGGTCTGGGCCAGCACGTCGTCGACGTCGACGTAGATGCGGCGCGGGTCCTGCACGTTGTCCGGCTGCTATTCGGTCAAGCCGAGGAGCTCGCGCACGGTCGGCTCCAGGCGGGTCACGCCGCCGGCGATACCGAGCTCGAGCGCCTCCTCGGCGCTCGCCCCGTCGAGCCAGAACGCCTTGAGAGCCAGCAGGGCTCCGACCCGGTTGCCGCTGCCGCAGTGCAGCAGCACCGGACCGGCGGCCCCGTCGAGGGCTGCCGCCAGGGCGGCGGCGTTCTCTTCGGTGAGCCCCGCCTTGCCGTCCACCGGGATCGAGACGTAGGCCATGCCCAGCTCGGCGATCATCTCGGCCTCGTCCCGATTGCCTCGCTCGCTCGGCTGGCGCAGGTTGATGACGGTCGCGAAGCCGGCGTCGCGCAAGGCGGCGAACTGCTCGTCGGTCGGCTGACCACCGGTAAGCACGCCCTCCATCGGCATCTTGCCGTTCTCGACCAGGGTGATCGGATCGACTGCCGTGGCTTCGACCACCGGCGCCGGCTCCGGCTGGGGGGCCGGTTCGCCGCCGCAGCCGGCGAACACCAGCGTCGCCAGGACGATGGACGTGACTGTTCCTCTGTTCATCTCGAGCAACCTCTCCGGGGATTGGTTCGTCTGTTGTGCGAGCCGTGGGGATGCCGGCCCGAGCCGGCAGGGCAAGAGGCTAACAGAGTCCGCGTCGGCCCGTGCTCAGGCCGCGGTCGCCGCCTCGAGACAGCCTCGGATGAGGTTTCTCTTGGCGTAGTGCAGCAAGCTGAGCCGGCTGACGCTGTCCTCCGGTCCCAGCAGCCGGCGGGCGATCTCGGTGACGCCAAGACCCGCATCGGCCAGCGCGACGGCTCGGCCGCAGAGCTCGTCGAAGTACTCGAGCTTCTGCCGCAGCCGGTCCCTGCCGTCCTCGACAATCCCACGGTGGGCGCAGAGCAGGGTGTCGAAGTCGAGCTCGAGCGCGCGGCGCAGGCTGGACAGGATGCCGGCCAGACTCTCGTCGGCCCGCAGGTAGCGCTGGCGGCGGGCGACGTACAGATCGGCGCCGAACAGTTC
>CALZJC010000248.1 GCA_945787525.1 Thermoanaerobaculia bacterium
CTAACGTGTAAATGTGTGAACACGGCATCGGGTGTTATCGCAACTCGCGTGTGCGATAGGCAATCCCACCAGGCGGAGGGCTGACTCTCGTGAACCCCTGGACCTACCGAAGTTCTCTGGACTATTGAGCTCGGGCCGCGGGTGGGCAATGACGCGGCAACTGTTCAGATAACAACCCCTGCTGATTCCTCGCCTCAGCCAACGACGCACTCTCGGCGCCACAGGAGAGGCTTGCCGCCGGTGCTCATGGCGCTCGAAGTGGCAGTCGCTCAGCGACTTCCGCTGCTGGAAGCGCTCCTGGGCACGGCCCGGAACGAGTTGGGCTCGTGCGTGATAACAGTCGCTGATCCTGGTGGGCACTGTTTGAGTGACTATACCCTGGGCCACCAGGTTCCTCCGGCACACGCTTGGCTCAGAGGGCGTCGAGCGGGCTGCGGACAGCCCGACCGCCCTTGTTCAAAACGTGGGTGTAGATCATCGTCGTCTTGACGCTCTTGTGGCCGAGGAGCTCTTGGACTGTGCGGATGTCGTAACCATCCTCCAGTAGATGGGTGGCGAAGGAGTGGCGGAGGGTGTGGCAGCTCGCCGGTTTGTCGATGCCCGCCTTCCGGCGAGCGCAGCGCACGGATCGCTGCACGGTGCTGGGGCTGAGATGGAAGCGGTGGATTTCGCCGGTCCTGCGATCGCTAGAGCGGGTGGTGGAAGGAAAGATGAACTGCCAGCCGCTGTCGCTGGCCGCGGCTGGGTACTTCCGTGCGAGGGCGTAAGGGACTGGCGCGGTACCGAAGCCCTGGGCCACATCTCGTCGATGCAGTGTCTGAACTCTACTCAGTTGCTCTCGAAGCGCCGTGTCGAGCCTGGCGGGCAGCAAGGCGACACGGTCGAAGCGTCCTTTGGTGTTGCGCAAAGTGATCTGACCGTAGTCGAAGTCCAGATCCTTGACGCGTAGCGCGAGGCACTCGCGCAGACGTAGGCCGGCGCCGTAGAGCAGGGTCGCAATAAGTCGATGGGGACCGTGGAGCTGACTCAGGAGGTCCCTCACCTCTTCTCGGCTGAGGACCACCGGCAGCCGGCGGCGGCGCCTGGCCCGCACGACTCCCTCCAAGACGCCGACCTCGACCCGCAGCACGTGCCGGTAGAGAAACAGGACGCCGTTCAGCGCCTGATTCTGGGTGGAGGGGCTGACACCGGCGGTTTCCGCCAGATGCGATAGGAACGAGGCGATCTCACCAGCGCCCATCTCCCGCGGATGGCGTTTGCCGTGAAACAGGATGAAGCGCCGGATCCACTGCACGTAGGCCCGCTCGGTCTGACGGCTCAGATGGCGCACGCGGAGGGCGGTGCGCACCTGATCCAGCAGGCGCGGCGGCCGGTTGGATGCGGCTGCGGATGGGAACCCAGGCATCACTCTCCAAACGGAGAGGACGCAAACGGCTGCCCGGCATCTTGCCGGCGAGCCGCCCCGGGCTCGTGCCTACACCCCGAAGTACCGCGCGTCCGGATGGTGGAACACCAGCGCCGAGACGCTCGCCTCGGGCTCCATCATGTCGCCGTCGGTGAGCTCGACGCCGATCTCGCCGGGGGCCAGGGCGGCGAACAGCTGGCGCTGGCCTTCCAGGTCCGGGCAGGCCGGGTAGCCGAAGCTGTAGCGCTTGCCGCGGTAGCGGGCGGCGAGGAGATCCGAGACGGTCTCCGGCTCGTCACCGGCGATGCCCCAGGCGCGGCGCAGGCGGTGGTGGAGGTACTCCGCGGCAGCTTCCGCGGTTTCGAGGGCGAGCGCGGCGAAGGCGTGGCTCTTGAGGTACTCGCCCTCCTCCTTCCAGCGCTCCACGCGCTCTCGCACCTGGCGGCCGGCGGTGGTGACGAACATCGCCACGTGGTCGCCGCCGGGCAGGACGTAGTCGGCCAGGCAGAGGCCGTCGCGGCCGGTCTGCCGGGGCAGCTCCCACTCCGCGGCCGGGCGGCCGTTGCCCGGGGCCGCCAGCCGCAGCCGGTTGCCCTCCGAGCTGGCCGGGTAGAAGCGCCAGGTGGCGCCGGCGGTCATGCCGCCGGCGCGGGCCTCGGCCTTGAGCTCGTCGATGACCTTCTCGAGCTTGGCGTACTTCGGGTCGCCGTCGGCCGCCAGCTTGCGCACCGAGCCCTTGAGGCCCAGGTGCTTGCCGTAGAGCATCTGCGGGTTGAGGAATCGCCAGACCTCGTCGAGGTCCAGCTCCTCGACGTGGCGCTCCAGGTCAGGGGGCGGCGGCGCCTCGAGCTCGGTGCGCACGGCGGCGCTTCTGGTGGTCACCACCTCGGCCACCGGCGAGGCCGCCGGCCGCTCGGTGGCGGCGTCCGCCCTGGCCAGCTCCTCGACCTCGGCCTCGAGGGCCGGCCGCTTCTGCGGGTCGGTCAGCCGCTCGACCAGCCCCAGGCCGTGCATGGCGTCTCCGGCGTAGGTGCACAGGGCGCCGTAGGCGGGGGCGATCTTGCGGTGGGTGAAGCGCCGCGTCAGGGCGGCGCCGCCGACCAGGATCGGCACCTCGAGCCCCGCCGCCTTGAAGTCGCCGGCGGTGAGCACCATCTGCTGGGCGCTCTTGACCAGCAGGCCGGAGAGGCCGATGACGTCGGGTCGGTGCTCGCGGGCCGCCTGGATCAGCACCTCGCTGGTCACCTTGATGCCCAGGTTGACGACCTTGAAGCCGTTGTTGGAGAGGATGATGTCCACCAGGTTCTTGCCGATGTCGTGCACGTCGCCCTTGACGGTGGCCAGGATGACGGTGCCTTTGTGGGCGCCGTCGACCCGGTCCATGTGCTGCTCGAGCTGCGAGACCGCCGCCTTCATCACCTCGGCGCTCTGCAGCACCTCGGCGACGATCAGCTGGTTGTCGTTGAACAGTCGCCCCACCTCGGCCATGCCGGCCATCAGCGGGCCGTTGATGACGTCCAGCGGCTCGGGCCAGCGCTCATCCGCCAAGGCCGCGTCGACGTCGGCCTCGAGCCCCTCCTTGCTGCCCTCGATGACCGCCCGGCCCAGACGCTCCTCGAGGGGCAGCTCGGCGCGGGGCTGGACCGCCACGGCGCTCTTCCTGCCGCGGAAGTGGGCGGCGAACTCGGCCACCGCCGCCTCGCTTGCCGGCACGTCGCCGGGCTCGAGATAGATCAGCTTTTCGGCCAGCGCCCGCTCCTCCTCGGGGATCTCGGCGTAGCGAGCCAGCTTCTGCGTGTTGACGATGGCCGCGTCGAGGCCGGCGCGGGTGGCGTGGTAGAGAAAGACCGAGTTGAGGACCTCGCGGCCGGCCGTCGGCAGGCCGAAGCTGACGTTGGAGACACCGAGCACGGTCTTGGTCAAGGGGTACTCGGCCTTGATCGCCCGAACCCCCTCTACGGTCATCGCCGCCGAGCCGATGTAGTTCTCGTCACCGGTGCCGCAGGGGAAGACCAGGGCGTCCCACCAGATGTCCTCGGGCGGGATGTCGAACTCCTCGGTGAGGATCTCGTAGCTGCGCCGGGCGATCTCGAGCTTGCGCTCGACAGTCACCGCCATGCCCTGCTCGTCGATGGTGCCGACGATGAGCGCCGCGCCGTAGCGCCGCGCCATCGGCGCGACGCGCTCGAAGCGGCTCCTGCCGTCCTCCAGGTTGATGGAGTTGAGCACCGACTTGCCCTGGCACCAGGCGAGGGCGCGCTCCATCACGTCGGCGTCGGTCGAGTCGATCATCAGCGGCAGCTTGACCAGCCTGACGAGCTGCTCGAGGAACGACTCCATGTCGCCGATCTCGTCGCGGTCGGGGTCCTGCATGCAGACGTCCAGCACCTGGGCGGCGGCGCGCGCCTGGGCGCGGCCCACCTCGGCCGCCCGCTCCCATTCGCCCGCCTTGATCAGCTTCTTGAACTTGCGGCTGCCCAGGACGTTGGTCCTCTCCCCCACCAGGAGCGGCCGGTTCTCGGCGGTCAGCTCGACACCCTCGATGCCGGAGATGAGGCTCCTCTGGTGGTGCGGGATCGGCCGCGGCCGCCGGCCCTCGACGAGCTTCTCGAGCGCCGCGACGTGCGCCGCTGTGGTGCCGCAGCAGCCGCCCACCAGGTTGAGCCAACCCTCGTCGAGGAAACGGCCGAAGACCTCGGCGAAGACCTCCGGCCCCTCGTCGTAGAGCCCGTCCTCGTTGGGCAGGCCGGCGTTGGGCACGCATGCCGTCCGGGTGTGGGCCAGCTCGGAGAGGGTGCGCAACGGCTCGGCCATGAGCTCGGGGCCGGTGGCGCAGTTGAGACCTAGATAGAGCAGGTCGAGGTGCGCCAGCGAGATCGCCAGCGCCTCGGCGTCTTGGCCGGCGAGCATCGTGCCGGTGGGCTCGATGGTCACCGACACCGCCACCGGCAGCCGCCAGCCGGCCTCGGCGAAGGCGCCCTCGATGGCCAGGATGCCGGCCTTGACGTTGCGGGTGTCCTGACAGGTCTCGAGCAGCAGGTAGTCGGCGCCGCCGGCCATGAGACCCAGCGCCTGCACCCGGTAGTGCTCCTGCAGCTCCTCGAAGGTCACCCCGCCGGTGACCGAGATCGCCTTGGTGGTCGGTCCCATGGAGCCGCAGACGAAGCGCGGCCGGCCGGGCTCGTCGAACCGGGCCGAGGCCCGACGCGCCAGCTCGGCCGCCACCCGGTTGATCTCGAAGGCGCGCTCCTCGAGCCCGTACTCGGCCAGGACCAGCGGCGTGCCGCCGAAGGTGTTGGTCTCGACGATGTCGGCGCCGGCCGCCAGGTAGCCGGCGTGCAGGTCGATCACCACCTGGGGCCGGGTCAGGCAGAGGTTCTCGTTGCAGCCGTCGAGATCGGGGCCGCCGAAATCCTCGGGCGTAAGCTCGGCGTTCTGCAGTCCGGTGCCGGTGGCGCCGTCGAGGACCAGCAGCCGTTCGTCCAACTCCTCGGTGAGCGCCGCGGTGCGGGCCTCGAGATCGTCGGGTGTCGGGGGGATGGAGATCTGCTCGCTCATGGCTGGCTCGTCGCTGCTATCTCGTCTGGCTCTTCGGCCATATGACAGGAACCCGCTTCGTCTGCATCACGAAGCGGGTTGGCCTCCGGACAGTTCGTTGCCGACTCGTGGTCGCCGAGTCAGCCACATCCCCGCGAATGCGAGAGGCACCTTGGGTGTCCGTCCCAGGTTGCCGCGTCCGGTCGAGCCGGCCGCTCCTGATGCAGCAGACAGCCTAGCGAACGGTGGGCCGACGTGTCAATCGGCGGCCTTCCGACGACTCGGCGCGTCGTGGACCTGATCGGTCGATCGCAGGCTGCCTGGAGCCGAGCGCTCAGTCGGCCGGCTGGGCCGTGATGCGGTAGCTGAGCGGCTTGCCCTCTCCCGCCTTCTCGGGGAGGAGTTTTATCGCGGCCTCTTTACCGGCCCCATAGCGAAGTGGTCGATGGTGAGACACTCTACGCGATCGCTTGGCGCTATGGTCTCGACTATCGAGATATCGCCGTGTGGAACGATATCCCCGAACCGTACGTTATACGGCCCCGGCAACGGCTACGGCTCACCGCACCACCGGCGCTGCCTCGGGGTGGACGCCCTCAGGCGCAGTCGCGAGGGTCGGGTAAACTGGGGGCGCCGAATCGCACCGGCCCACGTTCCAAGAAATCGCCCCAGCCGAAGCCAAAGCGACGTGTATCACCGAGCGTCGATCACCCAGTGACTCGCTGGCTCTGGCCGGCGCGTGGCGCCGTGATTGGGCGCTTTGGCAAAGCAGGAGGCAAAGGCATCGACATCGCCGGCAAGCTTGGGCAGACAATTGTCGCCTCGGCAAAGGGTCGTGTCGTC
>CALZJC010000249.1 GCA_945787525.1 Thermoanaerobaculia bacterium
CGGTCTGAGCGGTCCACACGGCCGAGAGGTACTGCAGGCCCCGGCGCCGGAAGTCCGGGGCCGTGAAAACCTCCTGGACGTAGAAGTCGTTCGGCCCCGGCCGGAACTCGAGCGGCACAAAGGACAGCGGCACCGGCTCGATGGCGAACCAGCGGTAGTGCACGATGGACGTGCCACTCCACCAGAGCATGCATCGTTCGCCATTCGCCATGCGGCGACGCACCGCGGCGGCGCCGAGAGCGGGGTTGGCCTGCAGAACGGCGGGTATCTCGCTCTCCTCCAGCTCGGTCCTGCGGTACTCGGACCGGCGATTGCCGGAGGCGGCCAGGGCCTCGACAGAGCCGGCAAAGACCTGGTAGCGCTGGGCGACGAGCCAGAGCGGCACGACCCAGGCGGCCCGCCACGGACCGACCAGCCCTCGAACGGTTCGGAAGCGCAGGTCCGCACCGCGGAAAGCTCGGGAAAGTGTCTCGGACTTCACTGCCGGCCTGCTGCGGAGACGGTACTATGAGCCTGCGATAGGCTCGCGTCAACGCCGATCGACAAATGCTGGTTCTGCCACCGGTGAGGTCGAGCAGCGCCGAGGAGTTCCCACTACCTATCATGGATGCGCCGTTTGCAGGATGAGGGACGAGGTCGCGGGGCGGCTCGCCGCGCGCGCCTCGTCTAGCTAGGCGGAGACCGCGGTGGACCGTCCCTGGGAGATCGTTGGTCTTACGCCGTTCGGGCGTCCGAACCCGCGCCTGGTCGCGGCGCTCGTACGGGCGGGCGCCGCGGCCGTCCTCGATCTCGGCACGGACGCGGCCGCCGCGCGGCTGGCGCTGGCCCAGGCGACGAGCCACACGCCAGGGCCATTCGGAGTGCGTCTGCCTGGAGGAGAGGCTTGGCGGCCGGATCAACTGCCGTCGCAGATCGACCGCGTCGTGCTGCCCTATGGCGCGGAGGTCGAGAGCTTTGCCGGCCGCACCGTGCTGGTGCAGGTCGGCTCGGTGACGGAGGCGCTGGCGGCGGAGCGCGCAGGCGCCAACGGCCTCATCGCCGTGGGCAACGAGAGCGGCGGACGGGTCGGCGAGGAGTCGGCTTTCGTCCTGTTCCAGCGACTGCTCCGGACGGTGGATGTTCCGATCTGGGTTCAGGGAGGCATCGGCCTGCACACCGCCGCCGCCTGCATCGCGGGTGGCGCCGCGGGCGTCGTGCTGGACGGCCAGCTCGGCTTGGTGCGCGAGGCCGATCTGCCGGTCGACGTGGCCAGCGCTCTGGCCAGCATGGACGGCTCCGAGACCAGGGTCGTGTCGGGCTTCCGGGTCTTGAGCCGTCCGGGGCTGCAGCCACTCGTCGAGCTCGCCGATCGTCCTCCCGAGGAAGTAGCTCGCCGGCTGGGCTGCGCGGGGCTCGACTCGCAGCTGCTGCCGGCCGGTCAGGACGCGGCTTTCGCGCGTCACTTCGCGGCCCGCTTCGGTACTGCGGGTGGCGTCGTTCGCGGCGTCCGCCAGGCTGTCGACGCGCACCTGAAGCAGCTGAAGGAGCTGCCGCACCTGGCTCCGGGTTCAGCCCTCGCCCGGCAGCACGGAACGCTCTACCCGGTGCTCCAGGGACCGATGACGCGGGTCAGCGACCAGCCCGAGTTTGCTCTGGCGGTCGCCCGCGGCGGCGGTCTTCCTTTCCTGGCCCTGGCGCTGATGCGCAGGCCGCAGGTCGCCGAGCTCCTCGAGGCGACGGCGAAGCTCATGCAGGGCAAGCCGTGGGGCGTCGGCATCCTCGGATTCGTACCGGCGGAGCTGCGCGAGGAGCAGCTGTCCGAGATCCGGCGGTTCAAGCCGCCGTTCGCCATCATCGCCGGCGGCCGGCCGGCCCTGGCCAGGGAGCTCGAGTCCGTCGGCACCGCTACCTATCTGCACGTGCCCTCGCCCGGCCTGCTGAGATCGTTCCTCGATCAGGGGGCGCGACGGTTCATATTCGAGGGTCGCGAATGCGGCGGGCACGTCGGTCCGCGATCGAGTTTCGTGCTCTGGGAACAGCAGCTCGAGACGCTCCTCGCCTTCGACCGACCCGAGGAGGTGAGCGCTGTCTTCGCCGGCGGTATTCACGACGGTACGTCGGGCTCGATGATCGCGGCCATGTCCGCCACCCTCGCGGCCCGCGGAGCCCGGATCGGGGTCCTCATGGGAACGGCGTATCTGTTCACCCGCGAGGCGGTCGAGACCGGTGCGGTCGTTGCCGGCTACCAGGAGATGGCGTTGGGCTGCGAGCGCACCGTGCTGCTGGAGACGGCGCCCGGGCACGTCACTCGCTGCGTCGACAGCGACTACGTGGCGACCTTCCGTGAGGAGCGGCTGGAGCGCGAAGCGCGGGGCATGGGCGCCAGGGAGGTCTGGGCAGACCTCGAGGAGCTCAATCTCGGTCGCCTGCGCATGGCCTCGAAGGGCGTCAAGCGGGAAGGCGACCTGCTGCTGCCGATAGACGCGCACGAGCAGCGGACGCGCGGCATGTACATGATCGGTGAGGTGGCGGCACTGCGCGATCGGGTTGTCGGAATCGAGGAGCTGCACCGCGACGTCTGCACAAAGCCGATCGCCCGGCAGCCGTTCGAGGGCTTGGAGTCCCGCGACACCGCGCGACCGGTGGATGTCGCCGTCATCGGCATGGCATGCGTGTTCCCCGGGGCCGGGGACCTCGAAACCTATTGGGGCAACATCGTCAGTGGTGTCGACGCGATCCGCGAGGTCGATCCGCAGCGCTGGAATCCCGAGATCCACCTGGATGCCGAAGGCCGGCCGGGCGAGACGACTCCGACCAGCCTCGGCGGATTTCTCGATCAGATCGTCTTCGACCCGGCACGCTACGGCATCCCGCCGCGCTCGGTGACGGCGATCGATCCAGTGCAGCTGCTGTCACTGGAGGTGGCGCAGCGGGCTCTGAGCGATGCCGGATACGCGGAACGGGAGTTCGATCGCGCCACGACGTCGGTGATCTTCGGCGCCGAGGGGGGCAGTGATCTCTCGGCGGCCTACGGCTTCCGTGCTTTCTACCCCCAGATCGTGGGAGAGATGCCGGCCGAAGTCGACCACCTCCTGCCCGAGTTCACCGAGGATACGTTTCCGGGCGTGCTGGCCAACGTCATCTCCGGGCGGATCGCCAACCGGATGGACCTCGGTGGTCTCAACTACACGGTCGACGCCGCCTGTGCCTCGGCCCTGGCGGCGGTCGAGGCAGCAGTCCGCACCCTGATGGCGGGAACCAGCGAGATGGTCATCGTCGGAGGCGCTGACCTGCACAACTCGATCTACGACTACCTCCTCTTCTCGGGTGTGCGGGCGATCTCCCCACGTGGTCGCTGCCGCGCTTTCGACCACACCGCCGACGGCATGGTGTTGGGCGAGGGTGTCGGAGTCGTCGTGCTGAAGCGGCTCGCCGACGCGGAGCGCGACGGTGACAGGATCTACGCGGTAATCAAGAGCATCGCCGGGTCGAGCGATGGCCGCAGCCTCGGTCTGACGGCGCCGCGTCCCGAAGGCCAGATCCGGGCACTACGCCGCGCCTACGAGACGAGTGGTGTATCGCCGGTCCAGGTCGGTCTGATGGAGGCCCACGGCACCGGCACGGTCGTCGGCGACCGCACGGAACTGCGGTCCATGGAAACGGTGTTCGAGGAAGCCGGCGCCACGCCTGGCTCCTGTGCCCTGGGCTCGGTGAAGTCGCAGATCGGGCACACGAAGTGCGCGGCGGGGATCGCCTCGCTGATCAAGGTAGCGCTCGCCCTCGACCGTGGGGTGCTGCCGCCGACATTGCATCTGGAGCAGCCCAATCCGGCGTTTCGCGAAGGAGTCAGCCCGTTCTCCTTCGATCGCCGGCCGCGGCCGTGGCGGCGGGACCGGCGCGTCGCCGCGGTGAGCGCCTTCGGCTTCGGTGGCACCAACTTCCACGCCGTGCTGAGCGGCCACCGCGATCCTTTCGCCGCGCCGCGCGGGCTTCAGGCGTGGCCGAGCGAGCTGTTCCTCTTTCGCGGAGACGATCGATCGGCGGCCCTGGATCTGGTCGGCAGGCTCGAGGAGGCGCTCGACGCCGAGTTGCCCTGGAAGATGGCGGAGCTTGCCCGAGCGACCTCGGAGGCCGGGTCCGGGCCGATCCAGATCGCCATCGTGGCGCGCCACCCTGGGGACCTCGCCGCGAAGCTGCAGCAGGCACGGGCCGCGGCGAGCTCACCCTGGGTCGCGCTCCGCTCCGAGGCCGCCGCCACCGGAAAGGTGGCGTTCCTCTTCCCGGGTCAGGGGAGCCAGAGAGTGGGGATGGCGGCAGACCTCTTCGTGACCTTCCCCTTTCTCTCGCACCTGCTGGAGGCGGGCGAAAGATGGCTGGAGAAGATCTACCCGCCAACCGCTTTCGCTGATCAGCAGCGCCGTCTGCAGGCAGAGCAGCTGACCGACACACGGGTGGCGCAGCCCGCGCTCGGCCTGTGCGGCACCGCTTTTCTGCAGGTGCTCGAGGCGCTCGGAATCGAGGCCGACTTCCTGGGCGGTCACAGCTACGGCGAGCTGGTGGCGCTCAGCGCGGCGGGGTGCTTCGGGATCGAAGATCTGCTGGCGATCAGTGAGCTGCGAGCGGACGCCCTGCTCGCCGCCGCCGGCGACGATCCCGGATCGATGGCCGCGGTTGCGGCCGCGGCCGACGAGGTCGAGAGCGCTCTCGCGGGGGTCCGCAACGTCGTCGTCGCCAACCGCAACGCGCCGCGCCAGACGGTGATCTCCGGGCCGACGGCGGCCGTCGCCGAGGCGCGCGAGCGGCTCGAAGAGAAGGGTCTGATCGCTCGTGCGCTGCCGGTCGCCTGCGCTTTCCACAGCGGCGTGGTCAGCGGCGCGGCACCACAGTTCGAGCAGGCTCTGCGCGGGTTCCCGATTCGCCCGCCCGGCAAAACGGTTTTCGCCAACACGACGGCGTCGCCCTACCGCGGTGAAGGGGCCGCGGAGGTGCGCCGACTCCTGTCGCGCCAGGTCGCCGAGCCGGTCCGTTTCCAGGAGCAGATCGAGGCCATGTACGAAGCGGGAGCCCGGGTCTTCATAGAGGTGGGACCGGGAAGGGTGCTCTCCGGGCTGGTGGCCGAGATCCTCGGCGACCGACCACATCTGGCGGTGGCTCCTGGAGCGTCGCCCGCCGGGCCGGTCGCCGGACACCTGCCCGGGCTCGAGGCACTGCTCTCGGCCGTGGCCCGGCTTGCCGTGCACGGTGTGCCGATCGACCTCGCCGGGTTGTTTTCTCGCCGGGCCGTCGACAGCTTCGATCTGCTCGACATGCCGTCGCGAGCGCTGCCGGCCACCGCTTGGAGGATCGACGGCTTCCGCGCCGTGCCCGTGCACGGCGAGCTGCCGCAGAGCGCCATGCATCCGAGCGCCGAGCCGCCGGTGCGGCTTTCCCCTGGTGCCGCTTTCACCGGCGGAGGAGCGGATGCTGACGCCGCGGTGGTCGGGTACCTCGCGAACATGCGGCAGCTGGCGGACCAGCAACGCGAGGTCATGCTGCGCTTCCTGGGCGCTTCACCGCGGCCCGGGCAGACGCTCGAGGCCGTCGAGTGGGAGACGGTCGCGGGGGCTGACGCGGCCACGACGGCCTCGTCGGCGGGCGAGCGTGCGCCGACCGCGGATGAGCCGGACGAGGTGGATATCGGCGCCACTCTCCTGGCAATCGTCGAAGAGCGAACCGGCTATCCGAGGCAGATGCTGGATCTGGACCTCGACCTCGAGAGCAGCCTGAGCATCG
>CALZJC010000250.1 GCA_945787525.1 Thermoanaerobaculia bacterium
CGACTCGTTGGTCAGCCACTCTCCCAGCAGGTTGGCTTGAAAGGGGCTGCCCAGCACGCCGCTCTCGCCGCCGGGCAGGCTCGACCGCCCGGCGATGCCCTTGCCGCGGCCGGGCCCGCCGACGTAGCGCCGCACCGGCCCGCTGCCGAACATGAAGTCGTCCGCGTCGTCGGCGCGCGCCGAGTGGCTCGAGGCGTCGACCACCCCGAAGCCGCCGTCGGTGGCGATCCCCGGGAGATAGGGGAACGAGGGCGGGAAGGCCGGACCCGGCAGATCGAAGGGCGGTCCCAGGACGCTGTCGAAGACGATCCGGTGTAGCCGGCCCCAGCGGTAGTCCTCCTGGTCCGCCGAGCCGCCGAAGGCCGGCGCGAACTCCGGCCCGGCGAGCCGGTCGAGGGCGTCGGCCAGGCTCTGGAGAATCAGCACGTCGCGGCGATCGGCGGGGTCGGGCACGCCGGGCACGTTGAAGAAGCTCACCCCGGACGCCCCGACGCCGCCGTTGGCCGCGAAGTTGTCCAGCAGGTTGCGGAGCGCCTTCATCGCTTCGCCGCTGCCGGGCCGGGGCAGGCCGCCGAAGGCGGCGAGGGTCGCGTCGATCGTGTTGCCGATCATCTGCCCGCGCCAGACCGAGTAGATCGTGGCCGCGATGCTGGCATCGATCTCGGCCGCGCTCGGCGGCGAGAGCATGCCGTCGCTATCAGTGAAGTCGTAGCCCTCGAGGACGCCGGTGGGCGTCGTGTGATCCCAATGGGCCAGGCGCCCCACCGCCTCGGCCACCCGCGGGTCGGCGGCGATCGCCGCCAGCACCGGGTCGGCCCCGGCGGCGGCGGCGTTGGCGAAGGCGCCCAGGATGAACGGCGCGAGGACCTCGGCGTCGAGGAGGACGACGTCGCCCTGGATCTCGGCCATGTCGGCCCGATCCACCGGCCCAGCAGCCAGCTTGGCAGTCAGGGCGTCGGTGATCCGACCGGCCCGGGTGCCGATGGCGTAGCCGGGATTGAGGTAGTAGATGCCGCCGCCCGGCCGCAGCTGGTTCAGCGGGTCGTTGTCGAGCGAGGTCCCCGCCGGGTCGTTGTTGGCGTTGACGAAGAAGCCGGCCGGGGGGTTGACCAGCTGCGGCATCTCTTCGGGCGGCAGGATCTCGTAGGGCACCGCCTGGCCCGGCAGCGGCGCCGCCGTCGGCAGCCATTCGTTGCCGCCGGCGCCGTTGCGGATGAGCCACGGCGGCAGCCCGAAGACGGAGCCGGCCTGGAGGTCTTCGCGCAGCGGCATCTCGGCGCTGGCGAAGTAGGCGATGTTCCCGGCGCGGTCGACGTAGGCCCAGTTCTGCGAGCCGAAGTCGAAGCTCTCGAGCCCGGCGCGGAACTCGTCGAGGTCGCCCGCCAGGTTCCAGGCGCGGAAGCTATCGGGCTCGCGGGTGCCGGAGAAGCCGGTGTACTGGACGCTCAGGGCGAAGCCGGCGGCCGGGTCGATGGCGACGATGGGGCCGTTGTTGCGCCGCGGCACGACGAGCACCACCGGCGGGATCGGCCCGCCCGGCGGCACCACGACGACGTTGTCCGGCACGCCGTCGAGCTGGTTGGCGCGAAAGACCACGGGGATCGGGAGGATCGGCTCGGGGACGCCGAGATGGACCGTGCTCAGGCCGCTCGGCGAGGACGGATCGGGCACCACCAGCTCCTGGTAGGTGTCGGTGACGTCCATCGGGTTGGTCGTCGCCCCCCAGGCGATCCGCCGGTTCTGGCCCAGCACCACGTAGGGGAAGCCGGCGAAGCTCTTGCCGATGACATCGAACCTCGGCGGCCGCGGGCCGCCGTCGGAATCCGAGTCGCTGTCGGAATCGCCGGAGTCCGAGTCGCTGTCGTCGTCGCCTGACTTCAGGTGGTTCTCGTAGAAGATCGCCGGCGTGTCGAGCGCCAGGTGCGGGTCGTTGGCCATCAGCGGGCGGCCGTCGACGGTGTGCTGGCCACTAACCGCCCACTCGTTGCTCCCCTCGGCGCCGTCGGCGCGGTCGAGGGCCCGCGCCAGGAGGGGCACCTGCTCGACCCGCTGGCGGTACTCCCGCACCAGCTCGAGGATCGCCGGGTCGAAGCGCGGCGCCGCGCGGCGGACGGCCGCCGCCAGCGAGCCGGCCGCCGCCAGCGGCGCGCCGCTGGCGTCCGGCACCGTGGAGGCCGGGTCGAACGGCGCGCTGCGGAAGAGGTCCTCGCTGAAGAGCGCGGCGCCGTCGAAGCCCAGCACCGCGCCGGCCCCGACGTAGGTGAGAAAGGTCTCGGTCAGGCCGATGTCGAGGTCGAAGGAGAGCGAGAAGGCGAAGAGCTTGGCGATCACCACGCTGTCGAGCGCCGTCCAGAGCTCGAAGACGGTCAGCTCCAGCGCGCCGTACTCCGGCGGCAGCGGGTTGGCGGCCACCCAGGCGTTGATCCCCTCGGCGTAGGCCTCGACCTCGGCCCGCACCTCGGCTGACAGCAGCGGCAGCGAGCGCTCCGCCGCTCGCCTGAGGCCGATCGTCCGCAGCTCGACGTCGCTGCCCAGGGCGGCCGGGCCCAGCAGCTCGGCGAGCGTACCGCTCGCCTGCCGGCGGAAGACGTCCATCTGGAACAGCCGGTCCTCGGCGTGCAGCCAGCCCTGGAGGAAGAAGAGATCGCGCGCGTTGCGCGCGAACACGTGGGGAACACCGTCGGCGTCTCGAATCACCTCGGCCCGTTCGGCGACGTCGACGTCGCGGACCAGGACCGGTTGCGTCATCGCGCCGGCCGGGGCCAACGCCGCCGCCAGGACCGCCGCCGCCGTCATCAGCACCGTCCGCAACCGCCCCCCCATCGTCTCTTGCAGGCGTCTGGATACGCACATCATCTGAACCTCCCTCGGGGCCGTTGGGCGATCACTCGCGATCCGGATCACCTACCAAGTTAGGCCAAACCTCCGACCAGGTCAACAACTCGTCGAAGGGTGCTGCCAGCTCGAGCCCTGCCCGTGAGTCCACGGCAGGACTGGACTCATTCAAACCGGTCCCAGATAGCGGTCGAGCCAATCCAAAATCTCGCGGATGGCGTCTTTGATCGGCACGATGTGACCGCCTTCGAACAGCGCATGTCGCTTGTCCGTTTCGGGAGTCCCCAGCAGGCGGAACATCGGCTCTTGCGAGGTCGTGAGGGGAAAGAGGAAATCGTCCCGCGTGCCGATCAGGAGCACCGGCAGCTTCACCCGCGGTGCGTAGTGCCACGGCTGGATCTCTGGCGGATCTTCCAACATCCCGTGGTCAAAGCCCCCGGCGACGAGTACTGCCGCCTTCAGTCTCTTCTCCACCGCCAAGAAGATGGGTGCCGGGCTGGCACCCATGCTGATACCCATATACGCCAATCGGTCGAAATCGACATCGGGACGGGTCTCCAGATAGTCGATCGACCGGGCGAGATCCTTCGACCAGGCCAGGACCAGGTCACGCCAGGCAAGGGGCCCAGACAGTGGCTCTCCGCCGCGCTCATAGGTCCCCTTGTAGACCGGATACAGGAACGCTCGACCGCTGCGCGGAATGAAGTCCCAACCATCCGAGTCCGCAAAATGCTCGCTCGACCGCAGGAAGTAGGCACTTCCCGGCGGAAAGAAGACGACGGTCTGATAGGGAGGGGCAGCGTCTTTCGGGATCAGGAGATGGGCCAGGACCCGCTCGCCGCCGTAGGCCGCGTTGAACGTCACGGTTTCCTGTCGCCAGTGCTCTTCGCTCTCGTCGATCGATTCGATCTTCGCTCCGAGATCTCCCCGGTCGTAGGCGTGAAGGCTCGCGAAGACCTCGAAGACCTCGTCACTTGCCGGCTCCACCGCGCTCAGGTCGTAAACCAGGGTCTCGATCGGCGCCGTCAGATCCGCAACCATGGGGGCGGAGTGTTTTGCGCACCGGAAACCGTGCGTCTCCGACCGTTCCAGCGGCGGTCGGGCATCCTGGTCGCGAAACATGTAGGTCGGCTCGTTCCAGGCCCCGCCCAGAACAAAGCGGCGGTCCCCGGACCGATTCCAGCACCACTCTTTGACGTTGCCGGCCATGTCGTAGTTGCCGTAGGGGCCCAACCCCTCATGGGTGCCTACCGGGGCCGGGCCGTCACCCTCGAAGTTGCTGAGAAGGAGAATCTCCGAGAACAGACCGTACCGGGCCGCATGCCGCCAATGGTAGACAGTCGGAAGGCTCTTGCCAGCGAACTTGGCATAGGCCGCGGCCTCGTGCCAGCTGACACCCCGGACCGGATGGTCTCCCTCGCCTTCGGGGTAGCTTCCCAGCTCCCAGATGGACGGTCCTCGCCGGCCGGTCGAGTCGACGAACAACACCATGGCCTCTTCCCACGACAGTGCACGATCCTCCTGAATGAACTCGTGCTCCCAGAGCTCTCGCTTCTCGTAGCCCGCCGCGTCCACGAACTCTTTGAACTGCCGATTCGTGACTTCGTATCGATCGAGCCAGTAGTCCTGGAGCTCGACGGATTCGGCAGCCCCGAAACTGAAGCGCCCGCCCGGCACGGGGACCATTCCTCGGGCTTCGCCCTCTGGGACCAGAGTGAACTGCAGATCCTCATTGGGAAAGGCGGCGAACCTGCCCTCTTCGTAGCCGTTCTTCTCGACCTTCCAGCGCAGGTAATCCCCCGGGACTACGGCATCTTCCAGCGGAGAGACGCCCAGAGGCAGCCAAGGACCCGTGACGTCCTGGTAGTCCTTGAAATAGACCTTCGCTCCGGTCGGCGCCGTCCGAATCGAAGTGGTCATCCGTATGGCCGCCAGATGTCTGCGCAAGGCCGGATCGTCAGGGATGTAGCGCTCGGCCCGCCGCGCAAGAAGCTCTGCGTCTACGAAATCCAGACTCCAAACCAGCCGCTCGATTTCGGGCAGGGCGGTCGCGCGCGCCCAGCGCACCCGGGTACTCCGGACCGCGAGCCAGCTCGCCAGGATCAAGCCGGCGGCCACCAGGACGAGAGCCGGAATGGCCAAGCGGCGGCGGCGCAGAACAGTGCCCAGCCCCACCTGTGACTCATCGAGACGGGCACGGCTCCGCGTCAGCGCTTCTTGGACCTCCAACGCCGAGCCGTACCTCGCCTCAGGGCTCTTCTCGAGGCAGCGGAGCACGATCTTCTCGAGGCCTGCGGGCAGGTCGCGTCGCACGGTCACCAGGGAAGAGGGTGCTTGGTTGACGATGGCCGAGATGACCGACACCCAGCTATTGCCCTGGAAAGGCCTGACTCCGGAGAGCATCTGGTAGAGCACGGCCCCGAAGGAGAACAGATCGGAACGAGCGTCCACCGGCTTGCCCTCGGCCTGCTCCGGGGACATGTACTCGACGGTGCCGACAACTTTGCCCGCCCTGGTCAGGAAGGCGGTCGGCATCTCGGTCTCCGCGCCTGCTGGGACCTCCGACTCCTTGAGCTTGGCGAGGCCGAAGTCGAGGATCTTTATCCTGCCGTCGCCACCCACCATGATGTTCGCGGGCTTCAAGTCACGGTGGATCACGCCCTTCCCGTGAGCTGCCGCCAGTGCATCGGCGAAGGAGATGGCGATCTCGAAGACCCGCTCCAAGGGCATCCCGCCCGTTGGGATCAACTCGGACAGCGTCCTTCCCTCCACCACCTGCATGGTGAGAAAGCGGACGCCGTCACACTCTTCCACCGAGTAGACGTGGACGATGCTGGGATGGTCGAGCGCGGCGAGCGTCTCGGC
>CALZJC010000251.1 GCA_945787525.1 Thermoanaerobaculia bacterium
AGTGGCACCTAGACTGCCTGGCAGGAGAAAAGCCATCCGAGACAAGAGTTTCTACACGGCCGAGACAATTGCCGGGGGTGCGATTCTCCTACTCGGGGTCGCTTTGATCTGGGTCGCTCTTACTGGTCCGGAAGCGGATCAGGACCCAACGAACGGAGTCCTCTGGGCCGTCGCCTCCCTACTGCTCCTCGTCGAAGGTCTCCGCAAGAAGCCGTTGATCAGCATCAACCATGAGGGAAAACCATGGTTCATGTGGCTGATGCTCACAGCCAGTCTGGTCGTGTTCGTTGGCGTCTTGCGGGGGGTCGTGAAAGCGGACGTCCTCGGTCTCGCTCTGATCCTCAGGATGCTCATCTTTCTTGTTCTCGCCCTCTTCTTCCTGTACGGGGCCATCGTCACGCGCCGTGAGATCCACGCAGCGCGGCAAGATTGACCGCTTCGACTTCCGCCCGCCCCGCGCCCCGACCGATCGCAACTCGCGGTTCTCAGGCGCCTGGGTCGGTTCTCAGAGCCGGTCGGAGCCGCCCAGCCAGCTAGACGATCCCTTTCCTCGGATCGCGACTGATCTTCCGTCGGTCTTCCCAGCCGACGCTCCGGTAGTCGGGTGCCACCTTTCTGGCCGAAGCTATCTGGTGGTCACGCTCGGGGCCGCAGGTCTGACCCTGGTTCGCATGGGACTCACTGTCTTCCTGTTCGAGCTGCGCCCGAGCTTTGCCTGCGGCTGAGCAAGCTCATCGTCCTCCGTGCTAGGTTCGCGCGCAGGAAACCGATTCGAGGACGAGCTGAAGGCCCGCCTGGACCTTCGTTGGCGGGAGTCAGCGAGGTGCGCTTTCAGTGGGGTAATCACGACCAGGAGATTGACCAACATGGATGACCAGAACGGAACGGAGTCCGCCGAGCGGCCTTGGTACGAAGAAGGGGGCGTGATCGACCACAGGTTCTACGGCGTCTTCGAGGGCGGAGGGGCCAAAGGCGTGGCCTACAGCGGCGCGCTCCTGGCGATGGCCAAGAAGCGCTGCTGGTTCCGCGGCGTTGCCGGCGCCTCCGCCGGCGCGATCACGGCCGCCCTCGTGGCGTGCGGGCACACACCCGAAGAGTTTGAGGGGCTCACCGTTTCCGCTCTCGAAAGACTTCAGACTGGTGTCTGGGCCGGCCTGAAGCGGCTCAAGAATGCGGCTGGCTACTTCCCTTCCAAGGCGCTCGAGAGCTGGATCGAGGAGCGCCTGAGGGCCCAGGTCGCTCGCTACACCGGCGTGGAGGCCACAGCTCCAGTGACGTTCCGGCAGCTCTACGACGCCACGGGGATCGAGCTGAACGTCGTCGCCGCGGACCTGTCGCAAAGCTGCCAGGTCGTCTTCTCCCACCACGACACGCCCGACTGCGCTGTCAGCCGCGCCGTCGTCGCGTCGTGCTCGATCCCCTTCGCCTTCGCCAGTCATCTGCTCCAGGTCCCGGACGGCGAGTCGTTCTCTCATCACACGGTCGTGGACGGGGGCGTCTGGTCCAACTTTCCGATGCACATCTTCGAGGACCCGGCCTTCCGTGCCTACTCTGAGCGCAGTCCTACGGAGATCGACCCCCGGGAAATCCTTGGCTTCCTGCTGGATGAGGAGGGCGGACACCCGCCACCCCGAGGCGACGGCGTCGCGTTCGTCGATAACGTTCCGATGGAGGACTTCCGCGCCCCGGAGTGGACGTCGGGCGGGGCGGCCGAGGTCGACGCGCAGCCGAGCTTCGCTGCCACCGCAGCCGCCTGGCTGCTGATGCCCTTTTCCCTCCTCGGGCAGCTCCTGCAGTGGAACGCCAAGATGGGGTCCGGAAGATGGCCGAAACCTCAGTCGAAGCTCGCCCGCAACCTCGTCAATAGCATCGACGGCCTGCTGGGAGGCACCCACTCGTTGCTTTGGGGCGCCCTGGTCTGCGTCATCGTGGGTCTCGGTGTCTGGCAGGTCCTTGACTACATTGTGGGAGAGCTCAACATCCTGGAGGTCACCAATTGGAAGGATCCGATGGTCTACCCTGCCCGTCTCTTCCTCCTGGTCCTGGCCTCGCTGGGCACCGCGATCGCTCTACTGACCCTCTTCGCGACAATCCTCTTTGTGGCGATCAACTTCTTGTTACTTCGCACCTCGCGGCGCATCCTCTACGGACTGATCACGACTTACGTTGCAGGCTCGGGAGCACCTGCGTGGGTCGCGGGCAGGGAGAACGTGATTCCCCTCCCGATACCGCGCTCGATCACGACCTTGAGCTTCAAGATGAAGCCCAAGAAGCGCACCCGCCTGATCGAAACAGCGGAGAAGGTGACATGCGACCGGCTAACGACCCTTCTCTAGGGGATCTCGCGGCACCGACCCGGCCGCGTGGATTCCTCGGGCGGGGGCGGCTCGGGCAGGCCGCGAAGGTACTCGGCACCTTCCAGAGGGGGACCGCGCCCAGTGGGCGACACCTCTTAAGGGGCCTGGGCGGATCAGGTGCCCGTTCCAGCCGGGAAAGGCCTGGTTGGCTGCTGTGATCGGCTGGCGCGTCAACCCCCGATAAGGTTGGCATGGTGATCGGCGCTCGGTAGCATCAGAACCATGATCCGGCGGCGCACCCTGGTGAGGCTTTCGCTCGTGATGCCGGGCGCAGCCAGAGCGACGCGCCGAAGGATTTGGGGTTGGCCATGCCGGAACGCACACCGCTCTCGGAGCTGAAATCCAAAGCGCTAGAGACCGCGCAACGATTGATCGACTATCGAAGCTACGGCGAGCGGGACGCCTCCTACGGAATACAGTCCGCGTTCGAGTCGAGAATGAACGTGACGTCGCCACGTGGGCGCCACCTCGGAAGGGTGGCCCCCTCCTTGGGGCACCTCTCTTTGGGGGGCGGCACCTCCTAAAGCCGCCGTCTCCAGACGACGCGCATCGATCTCCTGATCCTGCTCGGGGTCCTCTGCCTCATCGGGGAACCCCAGAATGTCGCCTGCCAACACAATCGCGTCCACCGCGAGTTCGCCCGCCTGGCCCACAAACCAACGACATACGTCCTGGTCGCCATGGAGGTCGGCGATGGCGAGCACTCGCATCCGGGAAGACTCTACCCGCATCGAGGAGTGTGGATCGTCAGACAGCGGGCGACCAGAGGAATCTCAAGCCGAGATGAAGCGACGGCGGAAAGCCCTGACGGACTCAGACAGTCGCTCGTCCAGGAGCCCCAAGGCGGTCTCTTCGGTCTCCGTGGGAACGCCACCGTAGTACGGCTCCGCGATGGCTCCCGCGATACAGGCCATCGTGTCGGCGTCACCGCCAAGAGAGACGGCGTTGCGGACGGCCGACTCGAAGTCCTGTGAGTCCAGGAAACAGACGATGGACTGCGGGACCGAGCCCTGACACGACAGGTCAGGGATGTAGGTCGCCCGGATGTTCTCCAAGGACTCGCCCAGGCTGTAGCCGAACGTCTGCTCGATGTAGTCCTTGATCTGGCGCTTCTCTCGGCCCTTTCGGGCAAGGAACGTCGCTGCGGCCGTGGCCTGCGCCCCACGAATCCCCTCGGCGTGATTGTGGGTGACCTCGGCGCTCTGCTTCGCCAGCTCCAGGACCTCGGGCAGCGATTCCACGGCATAGGCAACCGGGCTGACCCGCATCGCCGAACCGTTGCCCCAACTGTTGTAGGGCTGACGATGCTTGTGACCGGCCCAGAGGATGAAGCTGCCTCCGTACCCGGCACGGGGGTAGGCCGCGAAGTACTCGTGGAACAGATCGACCAGGGAGCCGCCGTTGAGAATCCAATCTGAGACGGCGACCGACAGCACCGTGTCATCGGTGAACCGCGAGCGTTCGCTGAACAGAGGGAACTCCGTCGTCTTGATCGGGTTCCCCTCGTAGCAGGACCCGATGATGTCGCCAGCAATTGCCCCGATCATCTGAGTGTCGGTCCCCGCCGTCCTGTCTCGTGATTCCGTGGCTGATCATAGCGGCCCGCACCCATTTACGACCCGGAGCTGCCCAAGATCGGTGGCACTCGAATCTCGGCAAGGTCCCGAGAAGCCTCGTTCCTTCTCTCCGAAAAGGGTGAGACTCCTCTAGGCGTGGCGGCCCGGCGAGCCAAGTGCTCCTCCGGTGGCAAGCTTGGCTTACCGAAGGCATCCACTGCCACACATTGAAGGAGGAGCAAATGGGACTGTACGCCGGGATCGATTTGCACGCAAACAACAGCTACGTGGCGATCATCGATGAAACGGACGAACTGGTCGTCGCGAAGCGGTATCGCAACGACCTGGGCTCGATCTGCCAAGCCCTCGAGCCGTACCGCGACGAAGTCCAGGGCATCGCGGTCGAGTCGACCTTCAACTGGTACTGGCTGGTCGACGGGCTCGCCGATGAGGGCTACCCGGTCCATCTGGTCAACACCCTGGCGGCGCAGCAGTACCAGGGGCTCAAGTACACCGATGACAAGTCCGATGCCCGCTGGCTGGCGCACATGCTGCGGCTGGGGATCCTCCCGACTGGCTGGATCTATCCGAAGCGCCAGCGAGCCGTGCGGGATCTGCTACGCAAGCGGTCGCAGCTCGTGCGCCAGCGCACCGCCAGCCGGCTCGCCCTGCGCAACGTGCTCGAGCGTACGACCGCCCGCCGGCTCACGGCGAACGCCCTGAAGCGGGTCACTACCAACGAGCTGTCCGAGTGGATCGAGGATCCCAACGTGCGGCTGTCGATGGCCGCCTCGCTGGCCATGATCGACGCCGCCAGCGAGCAGATCGAGCAGCTTGAGCGGGCGATTCTCGAGCAGGCCCCAGCCAACGAGAGCTATCGCCTGCTGACGACGATCCCGGGGGTGGGGCCCGTCATCGCCTCGACAATCCACTACGAGACCGGAGACATCGGCCGCTTCCCGAGCGTCGGCAACTACGTCTCCTACTGCCGGCTGGTCCGCGCCGAGCGCAACTCGAACCAACGCCCCAAGGGCCAGGGCCTGCGCAAGAACGGCAACCGCTACCTGTCCTGGGCCTACCACGAGGCGGCGCATTTCGCCGTCCGCTTCCAACCGAAGGCCCGACGCTGGCACGAGAAGAAGCGATCCCGGACCTGCCCGCTGGTCGCCATCCGGGCGCTGGCCCACAAGCTCGCCCGGGCGGCCTATTTCATGATGCGAGACCAGGTGCCCTACGAGCCGGCTCGCCTGTTTGGATGATCCGGACTCGAGGCTGCGAACCAGCGAGGTGCTGCGCTTCGAGCCCTGCGGGTGGGTGGTGCGGCTTCGAGTCCGTCTTGCGTTTGCCGGTGGCGCCCGAAACCGTGATCCCGACAGGGGCTGGACCGGGCCACGGGCTCGAAGCCATGCGACTGACTCGATCCCCATGGACACGGTCTCGGTACCAACGGGTTTCTGGGGCCTCCGAAGAGGCCTGGGGCACCGAGACGCACCCCGCGTCCCGACTGCCTAGATCCTGATGAGTGGCTGGAACGTCACCGACTCCGACTCACGAGACCCGACACCACCGCGGCACCGCTAGGCGCAACACTTACCTGGAATCCCCCGACTCGCCAGGAGAACTGCGCCCCTTGACAGACCGACGCCTAATGAGCGGCACCTCTCTTGGGTGGGACCTTCTCGGTCACCTACGAAACAAGACGTCGGCCCTCACTGACGCTCTCTGGGCGCACAGCCGGGGAGCTATTCCTCCCGACTCGCGACCTAAGTTCTC
>CALZJC010000252.1 GCA_945787525.1 Thermoanaerobaculia bacterium
ATCATCTCGGGCGAGCGCCGCTACCACGCCGCGGACGAGGCCG
Source organism: Thermoanaerobaculia bacterium (assembly GCA_945787525.1). Classification (GTDB taxonomy): domain Bacteria; phylum Acidobacteriota; class Thermoanaerobaculia; order Multivoradales; family JAHEKO01; genus CALZJC01. Next base: position 44 of record CALZJC010000252.1, read on the forward strand.
GCCTCCTCGAAATACCGGTGATCGAGATGGAGGTAGGGGAGGAAGAGGCGCTCGAGATCGCCCTCGTGGAGAACCTCCAGCGGAAGGACCTCACGCCATTCGAGGAGGCCGAGGGCTATCAGAGCCTGACGGACCGCCACGGCTACAGCCACGAGCAGATCGCCGAGGCGGTGGGAAAGTCGCGCACCGTGATCACCGAGGCCCTAGCGCTGCTTCGGATGCCCCCGCGGGCTCGCACCGCCGTCCAGGCCCTCGGCATCCAGTCCCGATCCACGGTGCTCGAGATCCTCAAGGCCACCAAGGACGAGGACGAGATGATCGCGCTGCTCGAGCAGGTCGCCCAGAGCGGCCTCAACCGCGACGACATCCGCGCCCGCAGCCGCTCCCGGCGCGGCCCCGGGAAGCAACGCCGGAAGCCGTACGTCTTCAAGTTCCGAGCCCCGGACAAGACCTACAGTCTCTCCATGAGCTTCCGCAAGAGCACCGTAGACAAGGACGACCTGATCATCGCCCTGGAGCAGATTCTCAGGGATCTGCGGACTGTCTCCGACGACGGCTGAACCGTGGCTCGCCGCTAGCTTCTTTCGAGGTTTCCTGTTGCTCAGCCAGGAAGCCGACGCAGATACCCGGCGCGCGACCGCCGGACCCGAGGTGAGGTGCCCCAGGGCTCGGGCCGCCTTCTCAGGGAACAAGGATCAAAGGAGCAGAGTGCAAACGCCGCACCCAGGCGACTCGGCAGCGCGAGCCGGCCACACCCTCCCTCCAGTCGCGACATTATGTAAACCAGCCCACCCGAACCGCGCCCTCAAGCCTGTTCCGTACCGGCTGGTTTACATAATGTATCTTATCGGACTATACATACAGAGCCTCCGCCGCCCCCGGACACCCCCCTCCCTCGACCCCTCGCCCCATATAATCCGACTCTCCAGGAGACCCCTCCCCAGGCGCGCCCCCTCTCCCCCCCATGCCTCGCCTCGACCGCTATCTGACCCGCGAAGTCCTCGGCCCCCTGGCCCTCGGTTTCCTGGTCTACACGTTCCTGCTGCTGATGCAGACGTTGTTCAGGCTGGCGGCGATGATCATCCGGCGCGGCGTTCCGGCCTCCCAGGTCGGCGAGATGCTGCTGCTGAGCCTGCCCAACATCATCGTCCTGACCATCCCGATGTCGTTCCTGTTCGCCATCCTGGTCGCCTCGGGCCGACTGGCGGCGGACAGCGAGCTGATCGCCATGCGATCCGCCGGCATCAGCCTCTACCGGCTCTGCCGGCCGGTGCTCGTTCTGGCCGTGGTTCTGACGGTGCTCAACGGCTTCTTGATGCTCTACGTGCTGCCGCGCGGCAACCACGCCCTGCAGAAGCTGCAGCTGGAGATCCTCAGCCACAGCGTCTCCCAGCAGGTGCAGCCGCGCATCTTCTACGAGGGCTGGGAGGGCCTGGTCCTCTACGTCAACAACTTCCCCGCCGGCGAGGACCAGTGGCAGGGCGTCTTCGTCGCCGACAGCGTGCCGACGGGCGAGAACGAGGTCACGGTTGCCGACCGCGGCGAGGTGATTCTGTCGGAGGACGGTGAGCGGCTGATGCTGCGCCTCGAGGACGCCATCGCCCACCGCGTGGACTTCGACTCAGCCGACCGTTACCGCCGAGCCTCCCACCGCACCCTGAGCCGGCTGCTGGACGACAGCTTCACCAGTGGCCAGCAGGCGACGATCGCCTCTTCCAAAGGCCTGCGCGAGCTGACCCTGGGCGAGTTGCGGGAGCGGCTGGCCGATCCCAACCTGCCGGCCCAACTGCGCAACCTGAGCCAGGTGGAGGTGCACAAGAAGTTCGCCCTGCCGGCGGCCTGCGTGGTGTTTGCCCTGATCGGCCTGCCCCTGGGCTTCGCCGGCCGCCGCGGCAGCGGCCGTTCCGCCGGCTTCGCCATCTCCATCGCCATCATCCTGGTCTACTGGATCCTGCTCGACAACGGCGAGGAGACCGCCCGGATCGGCCGCATGGCGCCCTGGTTCGCCATGTGGCGGCCCAACGTGCTGCTCGCCGTTGTGGGCCTGCTGCTGATCTTCCGCGCCAACGGCAATCGCTCGTTCGTGCCGCGATTCCTCAGCTACTGGTGGCGCCAGCACGTGCGCACCCGTCTGCGGCGACCGCGCCGGCGCCGGCGGCCGCAGCCGGCCGCAACCGGCTCTGCCGAGGGCGCTCCGTCCGCCAGCTTCGTGCTGCGAATGCCCCGGATCAGGCTCCAGTTCCCCAATCTCATCGATCGCTACGTGATGCGCACCTTCTTCCAGGTCTTCGCGCTGGTCACCATCTCGGGCCTGGTGATCTACCTGGTCGCCGACTTCACCCAGAAAGCCGATCAGGTCCTCGAGAACCAGGTCGCCAGCGGTCTGGTGGCCGACTACTACAAGTACCTGGTGCTGCAGATCTATTACGAGATCACGCCGATCACCGTGCTCCTGACCACCCTGGTGGCTTTCGCTCTGCTGTCGCGCAGCAACGAGGTCATGGCGGTCAAGGCGTCCGGCGTCAGCCTCTATCGCCTGGCACTGCCGGCGGTGGTCGCGGCGGCGATCGTGGTGGCCTCCTGCGCCTTTCTGCAGGCCACCATCCTGCCGGCTTCCAACCAGAAAGTGGCGCAGCTCAAGGACGAGATCAAGGGGCGCAGCGGGGTGCGTACCTACCGCCGGGCCGATCGCCAGTGGCTGTTTGGCAAGGGCCGCTACATCTACAACTACCTGCGCTACGATAGCGAGAGGGAGACGCTGCAGCGGCTGCAGGTATTCGAGTTCGACGAGAGGTTCCAGCTATCGCGCCGTCTCTTCGCCGAGACCGCTCGCTATGTCGACGGCTTCTGGGTCGCCTCGGGCACCTGGGTACGGGTGTTCGGCGAGGCCGGGGACGACTACCAGGTCTTCCCTGAACCGGTGGTGCTCGACTTCCCCGAGAAACCCGAGTACTTCGAGACCGAGATGAAAGTGCCGACGGCGATGACCTACCGCGAGCTCAAGGAGTACTCGCAGGAGGTCCGCAACAGCGGGCAGGTGGCGCCGGAGCTGGAGGTCGAGCTCGGCAAGAAGATCTCCTACCCGGCCGTCTCCCTGATCATGGCGCTCGTGGCGCTGCCCTTCTCGTTCCGCCTCGGGCGTCGCGGGGCGCTCTATGGGGTCGGCGTCGCCATCGTCGTGGGAATGGTCTTCTACGGTCTTCTCGCCCTGTTCACGACCCTCGGCCAGACCGCCGCTCTGCCACCGCTGGTCGCGGTCTGGACGCCCAACGTGCTCTTCGGGCTGCTGGCGCTCTACCTGTTTCTCGGAGTGCGCAGCTAGTGCCCCGTGCGGCACACTGATCCGCCAGACGCACCCTCATCGCGGGAGCTCGGACGTTGACCATCTTCTTTCTCTTTCTCCTCGCCACCACGTTCGGCTGCGTGTCCACCCTGTTCTGGGTGCCCGAGGACGACATGGGCCGCGGCTATTTCCAGATGAACGCCCTGATCGTGCTGGGCCTCCTGGCGCTGGCGGGTGCCGTGCTGGTTCTCCACCCTTTCCGGCCGTTCGGCGATCGAGGCGTTGCCGGCGCCATCGCCGTCGGGGTGGCGGGCGGCGGCGCTTTCCTCTACTACGCGGCGATCTGGCGCGAACGCTGGCGCAGGGCGCGCGCCGCGGCGGCCCTCATCCTGGCGGCGGCTGGCGCCGCGCTGCTGCTGGCGACGCCGCAGCTCTCGGCCCTGGCGCCTGCCCTACCCTACCGGCTGCTGCTCACCGGAGGCGCTGTCTTCTCATCGGCGCTGCTTCTCGGATGGTCGCTGATCACCATGCTGCTGGGCCACTGGTATCTGGTCTCGCCGCGGCTGACCTTCCGCCACCTGGTCATCTTCAGCTGGGTCCTGATGGCGGTGATCGGCCTGCGCCTGCTGACCGTCGGCGCCGGCCTGGCGGCGGCGGCAGTCAGCCAGGCCGGCTACTGGCCGCTGCTCACCGGCCTCACCGGCCAGGGCATGTTCTTCTGGTTCCGCGTCCTCTGGGGTCTGGCGATCCCCGTGACGCTCGGCATCCTGTCGCTGCACTGCGCGCGGCAGCGGTCCAACCAGTCGGCGACCGGTATCCTCTACGTCGTCGTGGTCGGCACCTTCATCGGCGAGTTGACCGCCTACTACCTGATCATCACCACCGGCGTCCCGGTCTAGCGGCGTGCGCATTCGCACCCAGTGCCGCGACTGCGGTCTGCCGTTCAACGAGCGGCTCCTCGCTGGCGGCGAGTTGGTCTGCCCGAAGTGCGGCGCCACCCGGGCGGTCGCCGCCGAGGGATGGAGCGAGCGGCAGGTGAACGCCTGTCCGATCTGCGGCTGCTCCCACCTCTACCGGCAGCGCGACTTCAACCGTGGGCTGGGCTGTCTGCTGGTGGCCGTCGGCGCCGTCCTGGTGCCCTGGACCTACGGCCTCTCGCTGATCCTCCTGTCCCTGGTCGACCTCTGGCTGTACCGCCGGCTGCGCGATGCGGTGGTCTGCTACCGCTGCGACACGGTCTACCGCGACGCCAGGCCCGCCACGGGGCAGGACGACTTCGATCTGCTCAAGCACGACGTGCTCAAGTACGGCAAGAGCTGGCAGGAGGTCGAGGAGATCGAAGCGCGCCGCGGATTATCGAGTGACGGCTGACGCCGCCCGCAGATCGCCGGCCAGGGAGACATCCTCCCACTTGAGCTCCGGCTCGTCGCGGCCAAAGTGCCCGTAGGCTGCCGTCTGGCGGTAGATCGGACGCAGCAGATCGAGGTGCTCGATGATGCCCGCCGGGGTCAGGGGAAACCGGTCTCGCACCAGAGCCTCGAGCTCGGCCTCCGGCTGACGGCTGGTGCCGAACGTCTGGACGCGAACCGAGACCGGCTCCGCCACGCCGATGGCATAGGCCAGCTGGACCTCCACCTGATCCGCCAGCTCGGCCGCAACCAGGCTCTTGGCCACGTGCCGGGCCATGTAGGTGGCCGAGCGGTCGACCTTTGTCGGGTCTTTGCCCGAGAAGGCCCCGCCGCCGTGGCGGCCGCTGCCGCCATAGGTATCGACGATGATCTTGCGGCCGGTCAGCCCGCAGTCCCCCTTCGGCCCGCCGGTCACGAAACGGCCGGTCGGGTTGACGTGGATGATCGTGTCGGCGTCCATCAACGCCGCCGGGACCGCCGACCGGATGATCTTGTCAACCACCAGCCTGCGCAGCTCGTCTCCCTCGAGGTGGGGATCGTGCTGGGTCGAGACCACCACGGTATGCACCCGCCGAGGCCTGCCCGAAGGGTAGTATTCGACGGTGACCTGGCTCTTGCCGTCGGGCCGCAGGCCATCCACCTCGCCGGCGTGCCGCGCCTGGGCGAGGCGCCGGGTCAGGGCATGGGCCAGGGTGATCGGCAGCGGCATGAGCTGTGGCGTCTCGTTGGTGGCGAAACCGAACATCATGCCCTGGTCGCCGGCGCCGCCGACATCCACGCCCATGGCGATGTCCGCCGACTGTGGCTCGATGGCGCTGAGCACGGCCAGATTGTCGTAGTGGAACCCGTGATCGCTCTTGGTGTAGCCGATGTCCCGGACGGTGCGCCGGACGATGTCGACAAAATCCAGCGAGGCGCTGGTGGTGATCTCGCCGGCGACGAGCACCAGACGCGTCTCGCAGGCCACCCGGCCGCGCGGATCCTGTCGCAAAACCTCATCCAGAACCGCGTCCGAGATCTGATCAGCCACCTTGTCCGGGTGGCCCTCGGTGACCGACTCCGAGGTGAAAAGAAACGCGTCTCTCTCGCTCATCTCTATGGCCCCATCTGTCGGGCAGAGACTGCCCGCGGCACCTGACTGTCAGCTCTGGCCTTGATCTATCTGGATCGCGGGCCGGCCACGATTGGTCACGCAGCTTAGCACAGCGGCGCCTCAGCGCCGGCGCCGAAAAGCGTCTCCGGCGCGAATCGAGCGGCTCTCGAGTTTGCCGTAGAAGAGGGTCGAGAGGGCATGCATCGTCGCTTCGGTAACTGCCGCCCGTCGCGACTCCAGGCCGCCGCTGAGCGAACTGATCATGCCACCGCTGCGACGGGTTCCCGGCACCGCGAAGGAGAGCTGGCCCTCGTCCAGACCTTCGAGCAACCGGCGGGGGATCTCGAGCGAGCCGCTGGCCCCCCAGGCCTCGCCCAGCAGGCCGACGATCGTCACCCAACAGCGCACGAAATAGTGTGTCCCATCGGCCGCATCGACCGCGTGCAGGCCGCCCTCGGCGGCGACGTAGAAGTGGTAGGTCGAGCCCAGCCGCTGCTCGAGGCGCGTCACCTTGCCACGGGCCTGGGCGACGGTGCCCTCATCGGTGAGCTCCAGCCCGCTGGGCTCGTCGTCGTCGGCCTGCGCCACCACGGCGACCGGTAGAGGGTGGTCCAGACCCTCGTACAGATAGCGCCGGAAACCGTCGCGCACACCCAGCAGCTTGTCGGGATGCGCCCCGGCGACGGCCACCTCGACGCCGGTCGGAAAGCGGCTCCAGAACTGGCTGAGATCGGCAGATGACATGGTCGGGCTGGCGCGGACCGCCCGCCGCGAAGGATAATCCGCTGCCGCCTCCGAGTAAAGCGTTTGCCGATGATCAGCAGTCGCAGCAACCCGACGATCCGGCGCCTGCGCCGCTTGAAGCGCGAGCGGGGTGACACCGCGGTGCTCGAGGGCCCCGATCTGATCGCCGAGGCGGCGGCGGCGGGAGTTGCCATGGAGTGCGTGCTCGGGACGCCCGAGTTCCTCGCCGGTGCCGAGGGCCGCCGACTGCAGGCGCTTCTCGACCGGCCGCCGCAGACCGCCTCCCCTGCCCTGCTGAACGAGCTTGCCGACGCCGACAGCCCGCGCGGCACCCTGGCCCTGGCCCATCTGCCGCGGCCGGGGCTCGAGGGTCTGCCGGTCGGCGACGGGGTCTACCTATACCTCGATGGCATCCAGCAGCCGGCCAATCTGGGCGCCCTGGCGCGCGTTGCGGAGGCGGCCGGCAGCCGCGGCCTGGCGCTGGCTCCGGGCTCGGTTCATCCCAACCACCCGCGCGCCCTGCGGGCCTCGGCGGGCAGCCTGCTGCGGCTGCCCGTGGCGGTGAACGCGGCGCCGGCCGCGCTGGCGCTCCGTCTCGCCCCGCGGCGGCCCCGCTGGATCGCCCTCGAGCCCCGCGACGGTGTCGACCTCTGGCAGGCCGAGCTCCCGGGCAACGCGGTCCTGGCGCTGGGAGCCGAGGGTCCGGGGCTTTCGGACGAGTCCTCCCGGCTGGCCGACCTCCACCTGCGCGTCGTCATGGAAGCGCCGGTCGAGTCGCTCAACGTGACGGTAGCCGCCGCCCTGGTGCTGTTCGAGCTGCGGCGTCGGGCCGCTAGCCGCTCTCCCGCACAGCCGCCGTGATCGCCGGCACGATCTCGTGCAGATCGCCCACGATGCCGTAGTCGGCGATCGAGAAGATCGGCGCCCCGGCGTCCTTGTTGATCGCCACCACCACCCGCGAGCCCTTCATGCCCACCAGGTGCTGGATGGCGCCCGAGATGCCGGCCCCGACGTACAGCTTGGGGGCCACCGTCTGCCCGCTGGAGCCGATCTGCCGCTCCCGCTTGAGCCAGCCGCTGTCGATGACCGGCCGGCTGGCGCCGATCTCGGCGCCGAGGGCCGCGGCGAGCTCCTGGATGATCGGCAGGTTCTCCTCCTTGCCGATACCGCGCCCCACCGCGACGATGATCTGGGCCTGCGACAGATCGATCTC
>CALZJC010000253.1:0-5669 GCA_945787525.1 Thermoanaerobaculia bacterium
GACGAGGATCGGGTGGCTCGGGTCGGGCATGAACATGAGCAGCGCGCCGAGATCGCGGATCAGCGGCGCGATGTAGTCGCCGTCGTACTCCGGGCCCGGCGCCGAGGCCGGCGGCCGGCGCAGCCGGAGGGCCGCGCCGACGATCGCCTCCTGGCCGGTGGAGCGGAAGCCCTTCTGCGGCGAGGGGTAGTCGCCCCAGACGATCTCCTTGCGGTCGAAGGCCACCTTGAGGAAGTCATCCACCGCTCGGGTGAGCAGCATGGTGCGAAGCATCAGCCGGCGCTCGGCCTGGGTGAGCGAGCCGCGGATGCGCCGCCGCCGGAAGAACCCACGGATCGCCACCTCGAGCTCGCGGCGGCGCCAACCGACGGCCCGGGCGGCGGTCACCGATGGGTAGATCTCGTCATCGACCAGCCCACCGGCGGGCTGCAGCCGCCTGCCTACGGCGGCCAGCAGAGCCCCTTCGGCCTCCTCGTCGGAGGCGGCGTCGGGCAGCGCTGGGATGAGAAACGGCGCCTCCAGACTGAGAAACCGATGCAACTCGACTCGCAGCTCGCCGGGCACCGCCGGCGCCGCCTGGGAGGGCTCTGACATGGAGGGCCGAGTATACCGGCGTGGCCGCGGCTCTCCGACGATCTGCACCGGCCGCAGGCGATCCTCGGTTTCCCGACCGGGAGGTACAATCCGACCCGAGAACGCGAAGCCATGCGAGTCCTTGCCGCCTGTCCAGATTGCGCACGGCAGTTCGACGCCACCGGCCGGGCGGCGGGCAGCCGCTTTCGCTGCCTCTGTGGCAGCACCCTGACCGTTCCCGAGCACCGCGCCCACGACGCCGCGGTCATCCGCTGCTCGGCCTGTGGGGCGCCGCGAGAGCGCGGTGCCGCCGCGTGCGGCTTCTGCGGCGCCGATTTCACCCTGCACGAGCGAGACCTGCACACCATCTGCCCGGCTTGCATGACCCGGGTGAGCGATCGCGCCCGCTACTGTCACCATTGTGCGACCCCGCTGGTGCCGCAGCCGCTGGGCCCGGTGACCGAGCACTCGTGCCCGGCCTGCGGCGACGGAACCCCGCTGAGCAGCCGCAGCCTGAGCGGCAAAGACGTGCCCGTTCTCGAATGCCAACGCTGCGCCGGCCTCTGGCTGGGGCGCCAGGCGTTTGGCGTCGTTCTGGATCGGGCCCGCCGCGACGGCCGGACCGGGGATGATCGTCAGGCGGCCCGGCCGGTCGCCCCACCGCGCCAGACGGGCGCCCTCTATCGGCCCTGCCCCGAGTGCGGCGTCCTGATGCACCGCCGCAACTACGGACGCCGCAGCGGTGTCATCATCGACAGCTGCGCCGGCCACGGTCTGTGGTTCGATGGCAGCGAGTTGGACGACCTGCTCACCTGGGTGAGGCGCGGCGGCGAAACGGCCGCGGTGCTGCGGCATGGTGAGGAGCAGGGGCAGCTCGAGCGGCAGCAGCGGCTGCTCACCGAGCTCAGGTCCGAGAGCGGCGCCTCGGACTCGAATGGCGGCCATGCGTGGCTGCTCGAGGTCCTCGGCAGGGCCATGAGCTGGCTTCTCGACTGAAATTGGCGAGCTCGCTACCGCTTTTTCGGCGGCTGCATGATAAGATCGGTGCGCCGACCGTTCCGAACTGCCATCGAGACTCGCCATCCGGATACGGCGGTGGGCGGATGCCTGGAAAGTGATCGAATCCTCGGAACTCTTGCGCTCCTATACGGAGGGGATCCGGCGCCTCAGCGGCGCCGCCTCGGCGTCGCTGTTCGTGCCGCCCTCGCTGAGCGGCTTCTCGCGCGCGCTGCTCCTGCACGACGGTTCGCTGCCTCCGGTGGACGAGCTGGCCGACCTGAAGGCAGCGCGGAGGTTTGCCGACCGGGCGCGGAAAGAGCCCACGGCGGAGATGATCCCCAGCGCCACGGCCGGAGGCGGCCTGGTGCCCCTGCCGGCGGTTCATTCAGCGTGGGCGCTTGCGGTGCTGCCAGAACAGCTGCCGGCCGGCTCGCCGACGCCCGGTCGACGGCGCTCCGACGCGGACGGCGAAGATGTGCCACAGCCCGGCGTCTGGCTCGGCTTGCGCTTCGAGAACGAAGATGGCCCGCTTCTCGACCGGCTCGGCAGGATCGATCTGCCGGCCGCGCTGGCCGACCAGACCGAGCGCCTCACCGGATGGAACTGGCTGTTCGCCATGGGCGGCGCGCTGGTCAGCCACATCTCTCAGGTCTCAGCGATCCTCAAGGACCCGATCACCGGGCTGCCCGACCGGGCGGGCTTCCAGGCAGGGCTTTCCGAGGAGTTGGAGAAGGCGCGCCTGCGCAAGGCGCCGCTCTCGCTGATTCTCGTCAACCCGGATGACTTCGCTGCCATCAACCAGCGCTTCGGCCGGGTGGCCGGTGACAAGATCGTGCGCGAGATCAGCAGCCGCCTGCGCTCGGCGCTGCGCAGTTCCGACCCGCTGGCGCGCTACGGCGGCGTGATCTTTGCCGTCACCCTCTCCGGCACGCCCCTGGAGGCGGCCCGCGCCGTGGCCAAGAAGCTGATTCAGACCGCCACCGAGGCGGCCTTCCTGGACGGTGCCGTACGCCTCGGGTTCAGCGCCGGCGTGGCCGTGTTCGACCGCCAAGATGACGAGATCGGCCACCACCTCGACCTGATCCGCCGCGCCGATCAGGCGTTGAACGCCGCCAAGCGGGTCGGCGGTGGCGTGGTGATCGACTGGGAGCAGCGCTCCGGGGCCGAAGAGACCGGCAACTTCGACCGCCTCAGCGGCATCTTCACCGGCAACATGGCGAAGGACTACCGCAACATGGTCCTGCTGTCGGACACCATCGACGTCATCGCGGTGAATCAGGAGTTCGACCAGCTGGCCGCCGAGGTGGTCGAAAAGCTGTACAGCACCTTCAAACCCGATCGCGTCGCTCTGTTCGCCCGTGACGAGCACGGCGGCTTCGAGCTGATGCATGGACTGACCCGCAGCGTCAGCGACTCGGGTCCGCAGGTGCGCGTCGAGACCGTCGAGCTCGGAGCGCGCGAGCGCGAGCTGCTGGGGCTGGCGGTGGCCGAAGGGCGCCCGCAGGAGCTGCTCGCCGACCCCAAAGACGAAGAGAGCCGCACATCGTTTGCCGTGCCGCTGATCGCCACCGACGAGTGCCTGGGATGCCTCTTCATCGAGAGCCGCCCGAGCTCCCTGGCCCTGGAGGCGGCCGACGTGATCTTCCTGCGCGCCCTCGCCTCACAGCTGGCGGTGGCTCTCGATCGCGCCCGGTTGGCCGAGCTCGAGCAAGGCCGGCAGGAGACCGAGCGCCGCAAGCTGCGCGCCGAGCTCAACGAGCTGCGGCAGGCCCTGCAGCAAGCCAAGCTGGTCTATCGCTCGCAGGAGATGGACAGCCTGCTGACCACCGCTCGCCGGGTGGCGCCGACCGACGCCACCATCCTGATCACCGGCGAAAGCGGCACCGGCAAAGAGCTGCTGGCGCGGACCATCCACGAGGTCAGCCCGCGCAGCGACCAGGCGATGGTGATCGTCGACTGTGGCGCGATCCCAAGCACGCTGATCGAGAGCGAGCTGTTCGGGCACGAGCGCGGCGCCTACACCGGGGCCCAACAGCGGCGCCACGGTCGCATTGCCGAGGCCAACCGCGGCACCGTGATGCTGGACGAGATCGCCGAGCTGCCACTCGAGACCCAGAGCAAGCTGCTTCGCTTCGTGCAGGAGAAGCAGTTCACGAGCCTCGGCGGCTCCCGCCCTCGCCGCGTCGACGTGCGCATCATCGCCGCGACGAATCGCGATCTGGCGACCGAGGTGCGGGCCGGACGCTTCCGCGAGGACCTCTACTACCGGCTCAACGTCGTACGACTCGAGATGCCGCCGCTGCGCGACCGTCCCGACGACATCCTGCATCTGGCGCGTCACTTTCTCGAGACCTACTCGGTGCAGTACCAGAAGAGCATTCGCTCGCTGACTCCGGCGGCGGAAGAGCAGCTGCTGCGCTACGCGTGGCCGGGCAATGTGCGCGAGCTCCAGAACCGGATGATGCAAGCGGTGATCCTCTGCGAGACCAGCCGTCTCGGGCCGGACGAGCTGAGCCTGCCCCAGAGCATGTCCCCGGCCGCCGCCCCGCCGCCTTCAGCGACGCCGATGCCGGTCGGTGCGCGGCCGACGGTGATGGATGAGGAGTCGCCCATCCGGCCCCAGCCGTCGACCCCTCTGGAGCAGTTCGAGGACCTCCGCCGAACGTTGGGCCGCCAGATCGAGGCCACCGGCAAGAGCCCCGGCCGGCTCAACTTCCCGCTCGGCCGCTGGCTTGGCGAAGACCTGATTCTCGAGGCCGCGGAGGCCGGCGGCGGCATCGCCCGGCGCGGCGCGGCGATCGTCGGCATCCCGGAGACCACTTTCCGCCGCCGCCTGCAGAAGGCCAGCGAGCAGAATGAGGCCGGTCTGGCGACACGTTCGGGCACCTGGGACGAGGTACGCCAGCTTCTGGCAACCATCGTTCGCCGCGACGACCTGGGTGCCGAGCCGCTGCTGGCTCGCGCCGAGCGGTGCCTGCTGGGCGAGGTCGTCAGCCGTTTCCCGGGTGACGTGCGCACCGGCTCGGCGCTGCTGGGGGTGACGCCGCCGACGTTCCGACGCCGTGTCGCGGCACTGCAGGCGACAAGAAACGGCACGCCCGAAAGCTGAAAAGCCACCCGGTGCGCTTTCGAGAGGCGCCCGGAAATCCTTTCCTGACAAAGACTTGAGCGGCAACCCGCCAGGCGCGCCGCGCGGCGCGCGGCTGGCATAGCCTTTGCTCAATATATGGGTCTGGATGCCCATGAGGCTGAGGAAGAACCACAGTTTTCGCTACCCCGTCCTTGCTGCCGGCATCGGCCTGCTGCTCCTGTGCGCGGCACCGCTGGCCGCGGACAGCTTCAACATCCGGTTTGATCGACTGTCGAAGCCCGAGGGTCTGTTGCAGCAGGACGTGTACGCCATCCTGCAGGATCGCCACGGATTCCTCTGGCTCGGCACCCAGGATGGCCTCAACCGATTCAACGGCTACGAGTTCGAGGAATGGCAGCACAAACCGAACGACCCCAACAGCCTGGGTAACAACTGGATCCTGTCGCTGCTGGAGGATCGCGACGGCAACCTCTGGGTGGGCACCCAGGGCGGCGGCCTCAACCTGTGGCAGCCCGAGCTTTCCGCCTTCGAGCGTTTCCGCAGCGACTCGTCCAACCCGCACACCCTTTCGAGCGACAGGGTCCGGGTGCTCTTCGAGGATAGCGTGGGGGTGATCTGGGTCGGCACCGACGGCGGCGGCCTGAACCGCTTCGATCGCGCCACGTCCAGGTTTCGACGCTTCCTGCACGATCCCGGCGAACCGACCAGCCTGAGCAACAACCGCATCCTGTGCATCCTCGAGGACGGGGCGGGCCAGCTCTGGGTCGGCACCGACGGTGGTGGTCTCGACCGCTTCGACCCCGACACGCAGGAGTTCACCTCCTACCTGCGCAGCACCGAGAACCCGCGCGGTATCGACGCCCGCCGGGTCCGGACGGTCTTCGAGGACACGCCCGGCGTGCTCTGGATCGGCACCTATGAAGACGGCCTGTTCCGTTACGAGGTGGAGTCCGATTCGTATCGCCGCTTCATCAGCGATCCACGAGATTCCAGCAGCCTGAGCTCG
>CALZJC010000253.1:5677-7942 GCA_945787525.1 Thermoanaerobaculia bacterium
ATCTACCGGGATGCCCGCGGCCTGCTGTGGATCGGCGCCGATGGCGGTCTGAACCTCTGGCAGCCCGACTCGCAGACCTTCCAGCGATTGGTCAACGACCCGGCGGATCCCAGGAGCCTCAGCGCCGATCGGGTCGAGTCCATCTTCCAGGACCGCGGCGGCGTTCTCTGGGTCGGCCTCAAAGGCGGCGGTCTGAACAAGTGGAACAGCCGGTCCGGCCTGTTCACCGCCCACAGCGAGGAGCCGGCCAACCCACACGGCCTGAGCGCCAACGTGGTCACGTCGCTGGCGGAGGAGGTCGACGGCACCGTCTGGGTGGGCACCTATGGCGGCGGCCTCAACCGGCGCGATCCCCGGACCGGCCGCTTCCAACACTACCGCCACGACCCGGCGGACCCCTACAGCCTGGCCGACGACCGTGTCATGTCGCTGCTGGTGGACAGCGAAAGCGCTGTGTGGGCAGGCACCTACGAGGGCGGCCTGCACCGCCTGGATCGCGCCACGGGCCGCTTCGAGCGTTTTGCCCATCGACCCGGCGACGCGCGCAGCCTGAGCGGCAACGGCATCACCGTGATCTACGAGGGTCGCGACGGCCTGCTGTGGATCGGCACGCAGCACGGCCTCAACCGGTTCGATCGGCGGAGCGGCCGGTTTGTCTCTTATCAGCACGACCCGCTCAACTCGACCAGCCTGAGCAGCAACCAGGTCTTCGCCATCATGGAGGATGGCGCCGGTGACCTCTGGGTCGGCACCCACGGCGGCGGCCTCAACCGCTTCGACCGCGCCAGTGGCGCCTTCAATCGCTACGAGCACGATCCGAGCGACGACCGCAGCCTGAGCGGTGACTCGGTGATGACCATCCTGGAGGACTCCTCGGGAGTTCTCTGGATCGGCACCCAGAACGGTCTCAACCGTTGGGAGCCCTCCTCCCGGGCGGCCTTCCAGGGCGTCTTCCACCGCTACCTGGAAGCCGACGGGCTGCCCAGCAACTCCATCTGGGGCCTGCTCGAGGACGATTCGGGCAACCTCTGGATGAGCACCAACAACGGCCTGTCGCGACTCGATCCGAGGCGGCAGAGCTTCAAGAATCTCGACGTTTCGCATGGGCTGCAGAGCAACGAGTTCAACAGCGGCGCCTACGCCCGCGGGCCCAGCGGCCGCCTGCTGTTCGGCGGCAACCAGGGCTTCAACTCCTTCTTCCCCAGCGAGATCCGCGACAACCTCTACCCGCCGCCGATCGTGCTGACCAAGGCGCTCAAGACCAATGAGGAGGTCAAACTCGAGCGGTCGGCCGGCGAAGTGCCGGAGCTCAGCCTGAGCCATGAGGATCTGTCGGTCGAGTTCGAGTTCGCGGCGCTGGACTTCACCGCGCCCGAGCGCAACCTCTACTCCTACCGGCTGGTCGGCTTCCAGGACGAGTGGTTCGATCAAGAGCACCGCCGCCGGGCGACCTTCACCAGCCTCAATCCGGGCGTCTACACGCTGCAGGTGAAAGCCGCGAACAATGACGGTGTCTGGAGCGAGCCGACGGATCTGGTCCGTCTGACGGTGGCCCCAGCGCCCTGGCGCAGCTGGTGGGCCTACACCGCCTACGGGATGATCCTGCTGGCCATGGTGATCTACTACGCCCGCGGCCAGGCGCAGAAGCTGCAGCGCGAGGCCGAGTACAGCCACAAGCTGGAGGAGGAGGTGCGCGAGCGCACTTCCGAGCTGGCGGAGCGCAACCGCGAACTGCAGCTGGCCAAGAAGAAGTTCGAGGAAGCCAGCTTCACCGACTCGCTGACCGGCATCAAGAACCGGCGCTTCCTGATCAACACGATCGATCGTGATCTCGCGATGGTCGAGCGCTTCTATGCCAAGCACGGCTCGGTCGGCGAGCTGCCGGACGACCGCCCGGACATCCTCTTTCTGCTCTTCGACCTCGACGGTTTCAAACTGGTCAACGACACCCACGGCCACGCCTGCGGTGATCTCGTCCTGATCCAGGTCCGCGATCTGCTGGACGCGGCCTGCCGGCGGTCCGACACGCTGATCCGCTGGGGCGGCGACGAGTTCCTGGTGGTCTGCCGCGGCTCGGACCAGCGGATGGCCGAAGGCCTGGCGGACAGGATCCGTCGCTCCGTCACCGCGCACGAGTTCGATATCGGCGACGGCCGGCCGGTGAAGCTCACCTGCTCCATCGGCTTCGCCCACCTGCCCTTCGTGCCGGCGCGGCCCAAGCTCTTCGGCTGGGAGCAGGTCGTCAACGTGGCCGACCGCGCCCTG
>CALZJC010000254.1 GCA_945787525.1 Thermoanaerobaculia bacterium
GAAGGGGTAGGGACGCCAGCTTGGCAGGCCCGCCCGGGCCGCCGCGGCGCTCTCGTCTGGCGGCCGGTCGCTCACCCGATCCAGCCGATGCGCAGCAGTTCGGTGAGCGGGTCGCGGTAGATGACCCAGACCACGCTCGCCACCCACAGCAGGATGTTGACCAGGAACGGCCGGTCGCTGAGGATCGCCTCGGTGGGGTTGCGCTCGCTCGGCTGCTGGTAGATCAAGAAGAGATGGCGGAAGATGCCGAACAGGACGAACGGCATGGTGAAGATCAGGTCGCGAGTATCGAACTTCTCGACCGTCTCCGGCGAGATGGCGTAGACGGCGTAGGCGACGACCGTGCCGGCCGTCACGACATTGATCATCTGGTCGAGAAAGGCGGGGCTGTAGTGGCTCAGCACCTGGCGCTGATCGGCGGCATGCTTGGCCAGCAGCATCAGCTCGTGGCGCCGCTTGGAGAAGGCCAGAAACAGGGCCAGGAAGCTGGTGCACAGGATCAGCCAGGCCGAGACCTCGACACCCACAGCGACGCCGCCGGCCATCACCCGCAACACGAAGCCGAAGCTGAGGACCATCACGTCCAGGATCACCACCCGTTTGAGCCCCAGCGAATAGGCCAGGTTGGAGATCGAGTAGGCCACCAGGATCGCCACGCAGGCGCCGCCGAGCGCCTGGCCCATCGCCAGGGCTGCCGCCGCCAGCAGGGAGGCCGCCGCCGCCGCGACCACCAGCGGCAGCCGGCCGGCGGCGATCGGCCGGTCACGCTTGCGCGGGTGGTGCCTGTCCTCCTCGCGATCGTGGATATCGTTGAACAGGTAGACGGCGCTGGCCAGGAGCGAGAAGGCGGCGAACGCCAGCAGGGCGCGGCCCAGCACCCGCGGGTCGTCGAGCTGGCGAGCGAAGACCAGCGGCGCCAGGACAAAGACGTTCTTGGCCCACTGACGCGGCCGCATGGCGCTGAGCAGTTCGTGGAGCATCGAGCGCTATTGTAAAGAGAGCTGCCGTGCGCCGTCCTCTCCCACTGTTGCTGACCCACGTCCTGCCGACCTTGGTGCTGCTGCTCGTGGCGGTCTGGCCGCTGGTGCGCGGCGACCGGACGCTCTATCTGCGGGATGCCGCCAATACCCACCTGCCGGCCAAATGGGCCCAGGCCGAGGCGATGCGCGAGGGGCGGCTGCCGCTGATCGACTCTTTGCGCGATGGTGGTCAGCCGGCCCTCGGCAACCTGAACACCGTGCCGCTGTACCCCGACAACCTGCTCTATCTGGTGGCGCCGACGCTCTGGTCGTTCAACGCCCACTTCTGGCTGCATCTGCTGCTGGCGCCGTGGGCGTTCTTCTGGTTGGCGCGGGTCTGGGGCCTGGCGCCGCGCGCCGCCTGGGCGGCCGGTGCCTGCTACGCCGCCAGCGGCTTCTTCCTGTCGTCGCTCAATCTCTACAACCTGGTGGCCGGCTTTGCGCTGGCCCCGGCCCTGGCCGCGGCGGCCATGCGACTGGCCGAGGCCGGCCGCCGCCGGCGGCGGCTAGCGGTGTTGGCGGTGCTCTGGGCGCTGCTCCTGCTGGCCGGCGACCCGATGACCGCGGCTGTCTCGCTGGCGGCGGCGCTGGCCGCCCTGGCCGCCCGCGGCGGCTGGCGGCAGCTGGTTGGCGGTGGGCCCTGGTTGGCGCTCGGTCTCGGCACGCTTCTGGCGGCACCGCAGCTGGTGGAGTTCCTGCGCATCCTGCCGGCCAGCTTTCGCGGCCACTGGGGCTATTCCGCGGCGGCAGCCAGCGAGGCGAGCTGGCACCCGGCGACCCTGTTCGGCTGGCTGGTGCCGTTTCCTTTCGGCGGCCCCGATCTGGCGTTCTGGGGGCGGCGGCTGTTTGCTGGTGATCTGCCGCTGCTGTTTGCGCTCTACCCTGGCGTCGCGGCCCTGGCGCTGGCCCTGGCGGCGGGTCGGCCGCGGCGCGGCGGCGACGGAGCTGCCCGCCGATGGGCCTGGGGGCTGGTCGGGGCCGGGCTGTTCCTGGCGCTGGGAGGCTACAACCCGGTGGTGCGCGCCCTGATGGCGCTGCCGGGAGCCGGCCTCCTGCGGCTGCCTGTCAAGTTCTGGCTGCTGGTGGCGCTGGGGGCGGCCCTGCTCTGCGGTCTCGGCTTCGAGCGCGCCTTCGGTGGCCGGCGGCGGCGACCGCTGGCGTTGGCGTTGGCGGCGGTCGGGGCGGCCCTGGTGGTGCTCTGGCTGGGGCTTACCCTGGCGCCCGGCGCGGCGCGCGCGGCCCTGGGAGCGGTGGCGCCGACCGCCGCCGACGGCTTCATCGACCAGCAGCGGCTGCGCTGGGCGGGCCTCTGTCTGGCGGGTCTGGTGGTGGT
Source organism: Thermoanaerobaculia bacterium (assembly GCA_945787525.1). Taxonomy (GTDB): domain Bacteria; phylum Acidobacteriota; class Thermoanaerobaculia; order Multivoradales; family JAHEKO01; genus CALZJC01. The sequence continues at coordinate 2,353 of CALZJC010000254.1, forward strand.
GGCGGTGTGCGGCGCCCTGCTGCGCCTGGCGGCGCGGCACCCGGGGCCGGCCGGGGCGCTGCTGGTCGCCGTGCATGTCGCCTCCCAGCTGCTCCTTCTGCGGCCGCTTCTCGCCCACGACGAGGTGGCGGGCTACGAGAGCCCGCCGGCGCTCCTGGCCCGGCTGCCGGCCACCGCGCGGCTTCTGCACGCGGCGCCGGATGAGCTCTTCGGGCCGGTGTCGGCAGACCTCGCGGCATACCCGGACGCCCGCCTGCTCTGGTACCAGCGGCAGACCCGGCGGCAGCTGTTCCCGGCCACCGGCAGACTGTGGAAGCGGCGCTACGAATTGACGCGCTCGCCCGAGGGTCTGGACAGCTTCCTGAGCCGCGCCACCGCCCAGACCCTGCCCGGTCTGGACGACCGCTCGCGGCTGCGGCTGCTGGCGGCCTCGGGGGTCGACCATCTGCTGCTGACCCGGCCGCTGGGAGCCGAGGCCGCCGGCGCGGCCGAGCTCCTGGCCAGCCAGCCAAGCGAGCCGGGCGCCCTCTACGTCTACCGCCTCACCGCGGCGGCGCCCGAGGTCTTCTTTGCCGGGACGCTCTTCCACGCGGCGCACCTCAACGGTGCGCTGTCGCGCATCCTCGAGCCGTCGTTCGACCCGCTGCGCGAGGCGGTGCTGCCGGGCGCCGGGCCGGTGGTCTCGCAGATGCCGGTCTCGGAAACGCCGCGCTCGGGCACTCGTGGCCGGGTCGAGATCGTCACCGCCGGACCCGAGGCGCTCGAACTGGTGGTCCATGCCGCGGGCCCGGGGGCGCTCGTCGTGCACCGCGCGCACCTGCCCATCTGGCGGGCCGCGGTGGACGGCCGGCCGGCGCCCGTTGTGGCGGCGACCATCCACCGCCTGGGCCTCGAGCTCGAGGCCGGCAGCCATCGCGTGCGTCTGTGGGTCGACCGCCGGCCGCTGCGGGCCGCCGGGCTGGTGGCGGGCGCCGCGGCGCTCGTCGTGCTGCTACTCATCGCGCCGCGGCGACGGCCCGCCGATTGGTAAGATCGACCGATCCGGCGCTAGCCAGGCCCCCTCTCCCGCCTCCGGAAACCAAATCGATGCCAGGCCGCGAACGCCCGCTGCGCAAGGTGCTGGTCGCCAATCGCGGGGAGATCGCGGTGCGCATCCTGCGCGCCCTGCGCGAGATGGGGATCCGCGGCGCGGCGATCTACTCGGAGCCCGACCGCCGCGGCCTGCCGGTGGTGCTGGCCGACGAGGCGCACCCGATCGGCGCGGCCGCGTCCGCCGAGAGCTATCTGCGCGCCGCGGCGATCGTCGAGCTGGCGCGCCAGATCGGTGCCGACGCCGTGCACCCGGGCTACGGATTCCTGGCCGAGAACGCCGAGTTCGCCGCCATGTGCGCCACCGCCGGCGTCACCTTCATCGGTCCGCCGGCCGAGGCGATGGCGGCGATGGGCTCGAAGATCGAGAGCCGGCGGCTGATGCGCGCCGCCGGCGTGCCCGTCGTGCCCGGCGGTGAGGAGGCGCTGGCCGACCTCGACCAGGCGGCATCGTTCGCGGAGTCGATCGGCTATCCGGTGATGCTCAAGGCGGCGGCGGGCGGCGGCGGCAAGGGGATGCGACGCGTCGAAGCCGCAGATCAGCTGGCGGCGGCCTACCGCGCGGCCCGTTCCGAGGCGCGCGCCAGCTTTGCCGACGATCGGGTCTACATCGAGAAGTTCCTCGTGCGGCCGCGCCACCTCGAGATCCAGGTCCTCGGCGACACGCAGGGCAAGCTGGTCTCGCTGGGCGAGCGTGAGTGCTCGCTGCAGCGCCGTCATCAGAAGGTCGTGGAGGAGGCGCCGTCGCCGGTGATGACGCCCGAGCTGCGGCAGCGGATGGGCGAGGCGGCGGTCAGGGCGGCGGCGGCGGTGGGCTACACGAATGCCGGCACGGTGGAGTTCATGCTCGACGCCTCGGGCGACTTCTACTTCCTGGAGATGAACGCCCGCCTGCAGGTCGAGCATCCGGTGACCGAATGGGTCACCGGCCTCGACATCGTCCGCGCCCAGATCGAGATCGCTTGCGGCAAGCCGCTGGGCCCGGAGTTCGATACCGTCGAGCCGCGCGGCCACGCCTTCGAAGTGCGCATCTACGCCGAGGACCCCTACCGCAACTTCGCGCCCTCGCCGGGCAGACTGCGGCGGTTGCGCTGGCCCGACGGCCCCGGCGTGCGGGTCGATGCCGGCGTCTACGAAGGCGACGAGGTGACGATCCACTACGACCCGCTGCTGGCCAAGCTGACCGTCTGGGGTGGCGACCGCGGCCAGGCGCTGGCGCGGCTGGACCGGGCGCTGGCCGAGCTCAGGATCGAGGGCATCCGCACCACCGTGCCGCTGTTCCAGGCGCTGCTCGAGGATGACGACTTCCGCCGTGGCGACCTCGATATCGAGATGCTCGACCGCAAGCTCAGCAATGGCGAGCTGCGGGCGGAGCGACCGGCCGAGCTGGCCGACCTGGGTGCCCTGGCGGCGGCCGTGGAGCATGTCGAGCGCACGGCCCGCATCGCCGCCGTGTCGCCGCCGGCGCGGCGCGACCGGTGGCGCCAGACGGCGCGACGGGAGGGCCTGCGGTGAAGCTGATCGTCGAGCACCGGGGGCGGGCCGACGAGGTGGTGGTCGATCGCCAGGGCGAGGTCTGGCTGGTGCGGGTCGGCGAGACCGACTACGAAGTGGACGCGGTGACGGTCGCCGGCACGGCGCGCAGCCTGCGGGTGGCCGGCAGCCAGTACGAAGTCGACCTGGCGCACCTGGGTGACGGCCGCTACGAGGTCAGCCGCGGCGGCTGGGTCGAGGAGCTGCGGGTGCAGGACCCGCTGGCCTACCTGGCGGGCCGGGCCCACGGCGCGGTGGCGGAGGACTCCTCCCAGACGGTCACGGCGTACATGCCCGGCCGGGTGGCGGCGGTGCTGGTCGAGGAGGGAGCGCGGGTCGCCGCCGGCGACGGCGTTCTGGTCCTCGAGGCGATGAAGATGGAGAACGAGATCCAGGCGGAGCGCGACGGCGTCGTCGGCCGGATCCTGGTCGGCCTGGGCGAGGCCGTCGAGGGCGGAGACCCACTCTTTGAGCTCGACTAGGCCTGTCGGACGCCGCGCGCTCCGGCTGCGTCTCGGGGTGAGTCATGCTGGGTAGGCGCAAAAGGCCGCAGAAGGTCAAGGTGAGCACCTCACTGCGGCTGATGCGTGAGGTGCTCGAGCTCGAGCATCTGCACTACGGGTTGTGGCAGGACGAGCCGCTCGATCTCGCGGGGCTCCGGCTGGCTCAGGAGCGCTACGCCGAGAAGCTCT
>CALZJC010000255.1 GCA_945787525.1 Thermoanaerobaculia bacterium
CACCGGACCCGCCGGGAGGCCACCGAGCAGTGCCTCGTTCGAGGCGCGCTCGAAGACCAGCAGGTTCGCGAAGAGGCTGCGCAGATCGACCTCCGTCTCGCCGCGCTTCACCCCCGTCGCGCGCAGCGCCAGCCAGCTGGTCTGGGCGATCTCGAGCGTGGTCTCGAGGCTGATCTGCGTCGCGAACGGAGGCGCATCGAGGCGTTGCGCCACCTCGCCACCCCGAATCAACTCGAGCGCGACGACATCGTCGCGCTCCGGGTCGAACCTGACGCGCCCCCGCACCCTCACTTCGCCGGGCGCGGCCAGGAGCAGCTCGTCCCCCGGCCGCGCCTGTTCCACCGCGACCTCGATCGCCGGACCGTTGGTCACGAAGGTCCTGCCCTGCCGGACGGCCGCGAGCCAGGTATCCGCATCGAGGGGCCCCTCCAGCCCGGCGTAGAAGCGCTCCCGTCCCGGCAGACCCGGTAGGCAGGGGTAGTCGGTGCCGGCGGTGGGTCCGAGCCGGAGGCCGAGGTCCAACGACTCGTACCAGCGGTCGTAGAAGGGGAAGCCCAGATTCAGGACCTCGACGAAGTCGAGCACCGTCCGGTGTCCCCAGAGCGCCAGGCCTTCCTCCGCTCCAGCCAATCCCCAGTGCGCGTAGCCGTTCACCGCGCCGTGGCGGTGCGCCTCCTCCCATACCCGATCGTAGAGCAGGTACTGCTGCGGCAGATCGATGAACCGGTCGGCGCCGAGCACGATCGAGTGGCCGAACAGGTGGGTCCGAGGATTCTCCTGGCCCGACATGAGGAGCATGCTGCCCCTCTGGTAGACCGAGCGCGGCCCGAACCCGTGTTGCGGCGTGATTTGCACGTCCTGCGCCAGGCCCATCTGGAGGAGGTTGGCCACATGCAGGCCCTCGGCCTCCATCCAGGTGGCGATGGCAGAGTCGAAGCGCGGGTGGGGCCGCGGGATATGCAGGTGGTCGTCGGCGCCGTACCAGCCTTCGCCCGCCAGGTCGATCCAGCGCGCGAGGCCCAGGTCGAGCCTGGTCACCCGCCCATCCGAGATCGCGACCGTGTCCCCGGTCCGCTTGTACTCCGTCCCCTTGGCTGCCTGGACCGAGTAGCTGCCGGCAGGGAGCTGCAGGCTGACCGAGCCGTCGGCATAGAACTGCTCGGTTCCGGTATACGGGTTCGGAACCCCACGGTGGCCGCCCCACAGGCTCTGCAGCGCGCCGAATCCCGGCACCCAGCCGTCGACCGGCACGCCGCCGCAGTCGGAGAACACGGTCAGCGCGTCCTCGGGAATGACCGCCGCACCGCTCTCGTCGAGAAGCTCGACCCGGGCCGGGGTAGGCTCGCCCGTCGCCGCGTCTCGCAGAGTCAGCACGAGGGTGCCGCGCCCCTGACGCGGCACAGCGCCGTCGCCGCAGGAGACCGACCCCAGGAGCAGGAGCAGCGCAACGGCGGCCACCAGCGCCACCTTCCCTCTCAGCGCCTCGGGTCGGGGATCGCTCGTGCCGCGCATCTCAACCGGTTGTCGCGGTAGCGGCTGGCGCGACGGCGGCGCGCTTCGACCACCAACCGAGGCAGGCAGCGGACGCCACCGCCATGACCGCGGCCGGCAGCGCCAGCGCCAGGTCCGTCAAGGTCCAGCCCCCCCGCGGACCTCGCAGATTCAGCGTCAGCCAGAGAACGACGCCGGCGAGCGCGGCGGCCGAGGCGACGAGCGCTCGCGGCATCGAGCGACGGCCAACGCACCGCAGCGCCAGTGTCGCACCGAGTGGGCTGGCGAGCAGCGCCCCGGAGCCGGCGTCGCGCCAGAGCTCCGACGCCGCGAACGGTTGCGCGACGGCGAACAGACCGACCGAGGCCGCGAGAACCAGGGACGTCCCGACCAGGGCCGCGCGACCGTCCGCCAGGGCATCCCGCAGCTCGATGCGTCTGAGGCGCCCGACGGCGGCGGCCAGAACCAGGAAGACCGCGGCGAGCAGGTAGAGGCTGAGCAAAGAGACCATGGCAGAGCCGCCCGGATTCTATTCCTCCGACCCACGGCAGCCTGCGAGTGCCCTGTTCGGAGGCGGGCAGGGCGAGCGACGCAGGGCCCCGCCGTCGCGAATCAGCCAGTGCCCTGGGCCAGCAGGGCGGCCGCGATCGGCGCCGCCATGCGGCGAGCCTGGCGGTCGCTGATCGACATCTCGACAAAGGGCGTGAACGGATCCGCCAGGAGGCCGCGGCTGATCTCGATGCACAGCACCCGGCCCGGGTATCTCGCCGAGTGCGCGTAGCCCATCGTGCTCTCGTCGAGGCGATAGGTGGCGTTCTCCCCGATCTCGATGCCGATTCGCGCGTAGCGGTCGCGCAGCGCTTCCACCAGTGCCTCCGGCGCGAGCCGCCTGCCGTCCACGGTCTCCGAGATCACGTCGACGTCTGGTCGCCGATCCCAGCTCCCGTAGGTGGCCGGATCGTAGGCGCGACGCAGTGCCGCGACGATTCCCTCGTCAACGCCGTCGACGTGAATCGAGCGCGGGGCGTAGGTGTGGAGGATCAGGGCGGTTCCGCCCGCACCGCAAACGGCCTCGTACGCCCTGGTCGCCGCACGCTGATAGTCGGCATGCATGCTCTTCAGCGTGCGCACGTCCTGCGCTCGGCTGACGTACGCCGGTAGACCGGGTGTCAGGCCTTCCTGCAGGCTGCTGGAGGCGCCACCGGCGATCACCCGGTTGCAGTCGATGAAGGTCCGCGCCACCAGACCGCGGAGGACCAGCACGCTGGCGACTGCGGGCTGCCTCGTGTCACCCGGCGCATCCAGCAGCTCTTCGAGCTCGGAGTAGTCGCCGGGGCTCGTCACCATGCGGGCCACGTAGCGGGCGCACTCGATCGACCCGACGTCCGTGTTGACGTGGAAGAACTGCTCGAGGTCGGCTGGAAACTGCCCCGCGAGGCGACGACGGGTGGCCGCGAAATGGTGCTGCCGGGTCGCCCCGTGCGGCACCTCGATCAGCACCTCGGGCGGCGTGTCGCGGCGCCCCCCTGGCGCCACCTCGACCTCGACCTCACATACATCGGGGAGCGACACCGGCAGATCCGGCTGCAGGGCGGTCTCCATGGGCAGCCAGATGCTAGCAATCGAGGCGGACCGCCGACCAGAGGCCCGCGTCGGGGCCGCTCGTGCCCCGCCGGTCTTGTGGGCCAGAATAGCCGGACCGGTGGAACTCGTCTACTTTGTCGCGGTGATCGCGCTCGCCTGTTTCGTTCAGGCCGTGGCCGGCTTTGGCCTGCCGATGATCGCCACCTCCGTGCTGGTGGCCCTCTTCGGCATCAAGGCCACCGTGCCGCTGATCGCCATCATCGTCCTGGAGCTGCAGCTGCTGATGGTGTTCCGCTACCGCGCGGAGCTCGATCTTCCGACGGTCTGGCGCATCTCTGGCGCGGCCGCGGTGGGCATACCGGTAGGGCTGCTGTTTCTGTCACGCATCCCGGAAGCGATCAGCATCACCGTGCTCGGCCTGGCCCTGATCGCCTACGCGCTCTACTCCAGCTTCAACTTCCCGGTTCCGGCGCTGAAGAACCCCGGCTGGCCGTTCTTCTTCGGTCTGTTGAGTGGCCTGGGAGCCGGGGCATACAACATCGCTGGGCCACCGATGATCATCTACGGCGACACCCAGCGATGGCAGCCCAAGCTTTTCAAGGGCAACCTGCAGGGCTGCTTCCTGATCATCACCACGGTGGCGATCCTGGCCCACTCGGTGAGCGGCAACGTGACCGGGGATGTCTTGCGGAAGAGCCTTGTCGCCCTGCCCTCTGTCCTGGTGGGAGGCCTGGCGGGGCTCTATCTGGACCGCTTCATCAATCGGGCTCGATTCCGCAAGATCGTCCTGGGCCTGTTGCTGACCCTGGGCGTCTACCTTGTCCTCACCTGGTGGCCATAGGGCAGGTCGCGAGGCGAATCAGACTTCTACCGGGAAATCTCCCTTCTCCGTCGGCCGCGGCAGCGGGATGCGGATCCAGATCGGCATGTGGTCGCTCACCCGGTGCTCGAAGCGCTTGATCAGTCTGGTGCGCGCACCGCTGCCCTCGGCCTCGACCAGCTCCTCGAGGTTCCGGCCACCGGCGAGGGCACGGCTGAACAGGTTGGCGAAGTCGAAGCAGCCGTAATCCGGCGCACCCTCGGCCACCGCCCACTGCTCCTTCGAGGAGTGCCCCTCGGGGGTGGTGGCCAGCCGCCCCCCGACCCGGGAGTCGAGCGAGAACACGCCGATCTGGTCGTAGGTCTGGGTCAGGCGAACGTTGGAGCGCAGCAGGCCGTCCGGGTCGAGCGGCGGCTCCTGACGCAGGCGCGGGTGGGGAAAGATGAACGGAAAGCTGACATGGACCTTCTTGCCGGAGCCGGTGGCAAAGCCGCCCAGCTCCTCGAACTTCTCGACGATACGCTCGAGATCGACTTGGGGTTTCTCGAAGCTGAAGTTGAGATCGCCCAGCAGCAGGATGGTCGAGGCCTCCCTGGACCTGAGCTTGCCGAGGATCCACTCGATCAGCGCCTCCGCCTCGAGCCGCCGATCGATGGGCCGGCCGAAATGAAGGTGGGCGTTGACGGCCAGGAAGGAGTAGCTCTCGAGGCCCGGGTGCCCGTGAACCCGGAAACTGGCCGCGAACGGGGTGCGGATGAACTGCACGAAGCGGTCCGGGGAGACGTCGAACTTGGGCACCCTGGGCGGCCGGCGCGTGCTGCCCGCCTCGACCGCCTCACGATAGGCCGGCAGATCGACCTCATAGTACTTGCGCAGGTTCCTGGCGGTGGCCCGCGTGTTCATCAGGTCGTAGAGCTCCTGATGATGCCGCGCGATGGTCTTGATGACCTTGGTGCGGCTGGTGGTCACCTCGCTGACCAGCTCGGTGCGCTCGACCAGGTTGCGGTTGTAGATGTAGGCCAGGCGCTCCTCGTTGCCGCTCTCGCCCGGGAAGGTGCCCACGACGTCGGAGACGATCAGCCCATACTCCGGGCCCATCAGCTGGCGCAGACGCCGCACCGCCGCCATCTCGGGCATCACCTCCTGGATCGCCACCAGATCGAAGTGGCGGCAGGTGTCGGCGAGGAACTTCATCGTCGCGTCATCCCGCCCGGAGGTCGACCTGCCCACCCGGAGCCGGCCCAGCTTGCGGATGTTGAACGAGGCGATCACCACCGTGCCGTAGACCCTCTTCGGCAAGCCGTACTTCTCGGGATCGGCCGCCAGCTCCCTGCGGATGCTGCCCCACTCGGCTCTGGTGAACTCGCTGGCCATCGTCACGACCTCCTTGCCGGACGGCGTCGCGACGGGCTTCCACACCGCGCCCTGGCTCGATTCCGCGGTGCAGACCCGCAGCGGCCGTCCCTTAGATTGCTGACGGATACTACGGCTTCGAGCGCCCGGGGCAAAGCTCGGCGCGCCCCCAGCCACCAGGCGCCACCGGCGGGCCCGTCTCCCCGGCCCCGGCCGGCCGGCGTGCCGCGCGCGGAGGACCCACGCGGCGCGCTAGTGCGGCGCTTCTCCCCAGATGGCGTGCAGCCTGTTGTCGCGGCCGCAACCCGTGCGATAGCGCTTGTAGTGCGCCGGGTTCTTCTCGTAGAAGTCCTGGTGGTACTCCTCCGCCGGATAGAAC
>CALZJC010000256.1 GCA_945787525.1 Thermoanaerobaculia bacterium
GGCCGGCGAATGGACCAACTGGCGAGGCCCGAACCACGACGGCGTCTCGACGGAGACCGGCCTGATCTCCTCCTGGTCGACCGCTGGCGAGAACCTGATCTGGCGGGCCGACTTCGCCGGCCGCTCGACGGCGGCGGTATTCGACGGTCGGGCCTGCGCCATCGGCCGCGACGGCGAGGGCATCCGGCGTCAAGAGGTGGTCGTCTGCTGGAACGCCGCCACCGGCGAGCGCCTCTGGCAGTGGCGTTCGACGCCTCACAACACTTTCGTGCCCTGGCAGCGGCTGGGCTGGGCCTCGGTATCGGGTGATGCCGAGACCGGCTACCTGTTCGCCCACACTTCCGACGGCGTCCTGGTGGCCCTCGACAGGGGCGGCCAGACCGCCTGGCAGTGGCGACTGGGCGAGGACATCGGCCGCACGTCGGGCTACGGCGGCCGCACCCACACCCCGATCGTCGACGAGGACCGGGTCATCCTGGCGGCCATCAACACCAGCTGGGGCGACATGGCCGGCCCGCCCAGCATGCGTTACTGGGCGTTCGACAAGCGGACCGGCGAGGTGCTGTTCGCGGCCAAACCGTCGCCACGTACCCGCGACGCCAACACCCAGTCGACGCCCGTGGTGGCGGTGGTCGACGGCGAGCGGCTGCTGATCGGCGCCAGCTCGGACGGCTCGGTCTACGCGGTGCGGGCGCGAACCGGCGAGAAACTGTGGGGCTTCCAGGTCAGCAAGGTGTCGCTCAACGCCGGCCTGGCCACTGACGGCAAGCTGGTATTCACCTCGCACAGCGAAGAGAACCTCGACACCCCCACCATGGGCCGCATGGTGGCGATCGACGCCACCGGGCGCGGCGAAGACATCACCGCCAGCGGCGAGGCCTGGCGCATCCCCGATCTGAAGGCCGGCTTCGGCACCCCGCTGGTCCACGGCGGTCGGGTCTACCAGCTGGACAACTCGGCCAACCTCTACGCCATCGACGCCGCCAGCGGCAAGATCGCCTGGGTACAGAACGTCGGCACGGTGGGCAAGAGCGGTCCGGTGTGGGCCGACGGCAAGATCTACGTCACCGAGGTCAACGGCAGGATGCACATCCTCAAGGACGCCGGAGACCACGCCGAGGTGCTGTCGACCGTCGAGATCCTGATGCCGGACGGCGGCCGCCCGGCCGAGATCTACGCCTCGCCGGCGATCGCCTATGGGCGCATCTACTTCGCCACCGAGGAGGGCTTCTACTGCCTGGGTGACCCGGCGAAGCCGTTCGTCGCGACGGCCGGCGAACCCCACGACCTGGGCGAGAAGCCCGCCGCACCCGACGCCGAGCCGGCCCTGATCCAGGTCGTCCCGGCCGAGGTCGTGACCACCACCGCTGCGAGGCACAGCTTTCGCGTCAGGGCCTTCGACGACGCGGGCCATTTCCTGGGCGAGATGCCCGCCACCAGCTGGAGCCTGGACGGTCTGGCAGGCGACGTGAGCGCCGGCGGCGAGCTCACCCTGGAGGACACCAACGGACTGACGACCGGCTATGTGGTGGCCAAGCTAGGCGACCTGGAAGGCAAGGCGCGCATCCGGGCGGCCGGCTCCCTGCCCTGGCAGGAGGATTTCGAGGGCCTGCCGGCCGGCGACTTCCCCGAGGGTGGCTTCCCCGCCGGCTGGTTCGGCCGCGGCAAGAAGGCCCACGTCGAGGAGATCGACGGCAACAAGGTCCTGGTGCAGCCCGATCCCCAGTTCTTCGCCCCGCGGGCGGTGATCTACGCCGGCCCGTCCCTGATGAGCGACTACACCATCCAGGCCGACCTCTACGCCACCGCCAAGGGTCGCAGAAAGCCCGAGCTGGGACTGATCAACAGCGGCTACACCGCCCTCATCGCCGGCATCCAGCAGCGTATCGAGATCCGCTCCTGGGGCTCCGAGCTGCGCATGATGCAGCGCCAGGACTTCTCCTGGGAGATGGAGACCTGGTACACCATGAAGCTGCGCGTCGACGTCGAGAACGACGAGACCGGCCGGCAGCGCGCCGCGGTCCGGGCCAAGGTCTGGAAACGCGCCGAGCAGGAGCCTGCCGACTGGACTTTCACGGTCCACGACCCGTTGCCGATCACCAGCGGCGCGCCGGGACTCTACGGCTTCACACCGGTCAACGGCTACTTCGACAACGTCAAGATCACCAGGAGTGAATGACTCGCATTGAGCAGAGGACCCGATGATGACTGAACCCCGATTCCCCGCCGCAACGGCCGTGCTGGCGCTCCTCGCCGCCGCGGCCTTCGCCACTCCCGCCATCGCCGGCGACGAGCCGGCCGCCATGTTCGGCAACGGCCCGAAGCGCAACATGGTCAACCTGGCCGAGAAGGGACTGCCCGCCGAGTGGGACGTCGAGACCGGCAAGAACGTCAAGTGGTCGCAACCGGTCGGCTCGCAGTCCTACGCCGGCCCGGTGGTCTACGGCGGCAAGGTGTTCCTCGGCACCAACAACGAGGGCCTGCGCAACCCCGACCTCACCCAGGACCGCGGGGTGGTGATGGCGTTCGACGAGAAGACCGGCGAGTTCCTCTGGCAGATGACCCACACCAAGCTGCCCGAATCGAAGCTCCACGACTGGCCGCTGCAGGGCGTCTGCTCGACCCCGGCCATCGAGGGCGATCGGATCTACTACGTCTCGAACCGCGCCCAGGTCGTGGCGCTCGACACCGAGGGGTTCCGCGACGGCGAGAACGACGGCCCCTACAAAGACGAGCAGAACACCAGCCAGATCGACGGCGACGTCGTCTGGATATACGACCTGATGGCCGAGCTCGACGTCTTCCCGCACAACCTGGCGGCGGGCTCGCCGCTGATCGTCGGCGACCTGGTCTACGCCTCGACCGGCACCGGTGTCGACGAGGCACACATCAACGTGCCGACGCCCTACGCGGCGTCGCTGGTGGCGCTGAACAAGAAGACCGGAGAGCTGGTCTGGGACGACGCCACCCCCGACGAGAAGGTGCTGCACGGCACCTGGTCGAACCCCAGCTACGCCGAGATCCAGGGCCGCGAGCAGCTGATCTTCCCGGCCGGCGACGGCTGGGTCTACTCGTTCGAGCCCAAGACCGGCAAGATCCTGTGGAAGTTCGACGCCAACCCCAAGGAATCGGTCTGGAAGCTGGGCGGCGCCGGCACGCGCAACAACATCATCGCCATGGGCGTGATCTACGACGACAAGGTCTATGTCGGCGTCGGCCAGGATCCCGAGCACGGCGAGGCGCCCGGCCACTTCTACGCCATTGACCCGACGCTCGAGGGCGACATCACCGAGAAGGGCAAGGTCTGGAGCCGCGACGGCGAGGACTTCCGGCGCACCATCTCGTCGGCGGCGATCAAGGACGACATCATCTACATCTCCGACCTCACCGGGTTTCTCTACGCCCTGAACGCCCAGACCGGCGAGCACTACTGGACCTATGACACCTTCGCCGCGGTCTGGGGCTCGCCGTTCGTCGCCGACGGCAAGGTCTACCTGGCGGACGAAGACGGTGACGTGGTCGTTCTCCAGGAGGGCAAGGGCGAGGACGGCGAGCCGGTGATGCTCGGCGAGCACAACATGGGTGCGGCGACCTACACCACCGCCGTGGCCAACGACGGCACGCTGTTCATCCTGAGCCGCAACCGGTTGTACGCGCTGGCCGAAGGAGCCGGCATGAAACCGGCCACCGACAACGCCGCCGGCCGATGACCGCAGCCGCCGGGGCCGATCTCGCCAGCCGGGTCAGCGAGGCCCGCATCCGCCTGGACGAGCACGTCCGGGAGATGGTCGCCTGGCACTTCAACCCGGAGACCGGCTGCGACTTCTGGCTGGAGTACGCCGCCAAGCTGGACTTCGATCCACGCGAGCGCATCTCCGGCTACGACGACCTGAAGCTGCTGGGTCACTTCGAGGACGAGTGGCTGCGCGGCGGGCCGGTGCGTCGCTGGGTGCCCAGGGCGCTCCAGGACTCACCCATCATGGTCTTCGAGACCGGTGGGTCCACCGGGCTACCCAAGAGCCGCATCAACATCGACGACTACCGGATCGACTACGAGATGTTCAGCGAAACGCTCTCCACGGAGAGCTTCCCGCCCGGCAGCGACTGGCTGATGCTGGGACCCACCGGCCCGCGGCGGCTGCGCCTGGCTATCGAGCACCTGGCCCAGCACCGCGGCGGCATCAGTTTCCACGTCGACCTGGATCCGCGCTGGGTGTCCAAGCTGCTCAAGAACGGCAAGCGGCACGAAGCCGAGGCCTATAAGGAGCACGTCATCGATCAGGGGCTCAAGATCCTGCGCGGCCACCCTGGCGTCCAGTGTCTGTTCACCACGCCCAAGCTACTCGAGGCGCTGTGCGAGAAGGTCGACCTGGTGCGGGCCGGGATCCGCGGCATCTTCTGCGGCGGCACCGAGATGAACGCCCAGTTCCACCGCTTCGCCCGCGAGGAGCTGGTGCCGGGCATCGACTTCGTGCCGACCTACGGCAACACGCTCATGGGCCTGGCCTGCTCCAGGCCGTTCGACGAGGCGCAGAAGGACTACACCATCTCCTACTACGCGCCCCACCCCAGGGCGATCTTCGACATCGTCGATCCGGACGACCCCACCCGCACCGTGGAGTACGGCGCCACCGGCCGGGTGATGCTCACCACCCTGACCCGGGAGTTCTTCATGCCGCGCTTTCTCGAGCGTGACGAGGGCGAGCGCGCGGAGCCGATCGATCTCTATCCCTGGGACGGGGTTTCGAACCTGAGGCTGTTCGCTCCCCTCGGTCAGACGGTGACCGTAGGAGTCTATTGATGCTCCGAATCCCGCTCCTCCGCGCCGGTGAGCCGTACACCAGCCTCAACGCCGTCGAGGTGGCGGACCTGCGCACCGGCGAGCCGGTAGTCCAGGTCAGCCACGCCAACGCCGGCCTGATCGCCAAGGATCTGCGCCGCCAAGCCGCCGCCAAGCCGCTCGACGGGCTCACCACCGCCGAGCTGATGGCCATCTGCGCCGACGCCGCCCGCCGCTTCACCGAGGACGAGCTACCCCTCGGCGACGACAGCCAGACGCCGACCGACTATCTGCGCCAGATGGCCTCGACGACCGGCCTGCCGGAGGTGATGGGCCAGCGCAACATGGAGAAGATCCGCTTCGTCCTGGCCGAGATGGAGACCGTGCTGGGCGGTCTCACTCGCGGCCTCGACTGGCAGGTCCTGGACCGGGGTTACGGCGTCCAGGAAGGCCGTACCGTCTCCTACCGGCGCGAGAGCGGCACCCTGGGCGCCGTGCTGCCCAGCAACTCGCCCGGCGTGCACTCGCTCTGGCTGCCGGCGGTGGCGCTCAAGGTCGGCCTGGCGCTGAAGCCCGGCCGCCAGGAGCCGTGGACCCCGTACCGGGTCTGCCAGGCACTGATCGCCGCCGGCCTGCCGCCCGCCGCCCTGGGCTTCTATCCCACCGACTACAACGGCGCCGCCGAGATCCTGCTGCGCTCCGGCCGCTCGCTCCTCTTCGGCGACCGCGCCACGGTCGAGCCCTGGGAGAACGACCCCGGCGTGCAGATCCACGGACCCGGCTGGAGCAAGGTGCTGCTCGACGCCGACGCCAGCC
>CALZJC010000257.1 GCA_945787525.1 Thermoanaerobaculia bacterium
CGCATCCGCAGCCGGTAGCGGGTGAAGAGGATCGACACCAGCATGCAGATCAGCGCCACTCCCTGGAAGACGTCGGCGAGAAAGACCGGCACGCCGGTGGCCCGCGACATCGCCTCGGCGCCGGTGATGATGACGGCGAAGAACAGCGCCGCCGGGATCACCGCCAGCGGGTTGAGCAGCGCCAGGGTGGCGATGACGATGCCGGTGTAGCCGTAGCCCGGCGACAGGCCGGCCATCACCTGGAAGTGGATGCCGCCGACCTCACTCACCCCGGCCAGCCCGGCCAGCGCGCCCGACAGCAGCGCCGTGGCGGTGATCGTCAGCGGGATGTTGATGCCGGCGTAGCGCGCCGCCGTCGGGTTCTCACCGACCGCCCGGATGTTGAAGCCGAGCGTCGTGCGGCGCATGACGAACCAGGCCGCCGGCGCCGCCAGCAGGGCCAGCAGCACGCCCAGGTGAAGCCGCGAGCGGGCCAGCAGAATGGGGAACTCGGCCGCCGTGCGGATGTCGGGCGAGTCGGGGTAGCCGCTCAGCGGGTCCTTCCACGGCCCGTCCACCAGGGTCATCATGAGATAGAACATGATGAAGTTGAGCAGCAACGTAGTGACCACGTCGTCCACCTTGTAGCGCGTCTTGAGCACCGCCGGCAGCAGCGCCCACAGGGCGCCTGCCGCCATGCCGCAGAGGATCATCAGCGGCACCAGGCTGAACGCCGGCAGCCCCTGGCGGCCGCCGATGAACGCCGCCGCCATGGCGCCGGCCAGGAGCTGTCCCTCGGCACCGATGTTCCAGAACTTGGCGCGAAAGGCGATCGCCACGGCCAGGCCGGTGAAGGCCATGGGCGCCGCCTTGACCAGCGTCTCGACGAAGTTGAAGCGGCTCGAGAAGGCGCTCAGCAGGAGGTGCGAGTAGGCGGTCAGGACGTTGGCGCCGGCCAGCGCCACCAGGCCGCTGCACAGCACCAGGGTAGCGACGATGGCCAGCAGCGGCAGCGACAGCTGCAGCCAGGCCGGGGTCTTGTCGCGCGCCTCGAGGCGGAGCCGGATCACGCCGCCTCCTCGACGCCGGCCATCAGCAGGCCGATGCGCTGCACGCTGGCCTCCTCGATTGGCAGGGTCGCCATGATGCGGCCCTCGTACATCACCGCGATACGGTCCGAGAGCTGGAACAGCTCCTCAAGGTCCTCGCTGATCAGCAGCACCGCGCCGCCGCCTGCGCGCACTTCGAGGAAACGCTCGTGCACGAACTGCATCGCGCCGACGTCGAGGCCGCGGGTCGGCTGCGCGGCCAGAACCACCACCGGCTCGAACGCCAGCTCGCGGGCGAGCAGCGCCTTCTGCAGGTTGCCGCCCGACAGCGTCCCGGTGCGCACCTCCGGCCCGGCGGTCTTGATGCCGAAGCGGTCGATCTGCCGGTCGACGAACTCGCGGATACGGCCGAGGCGCAGCACCCCGTAGCGGCTGAACGGCGCCTGGTGGATGCGCGGCAGCACCATGCTGTCGCTCAGCGGCAGCGAGGTGATCAGGCCGGTGCCCAGCCGGTCCTCGGGCACCCGGCCGACGCCCAGATCCTGGATCGGCCGGGGATGTGGGTCGACCACCAGCTTGCCGTGCACCTGGAACTCGCCGCTGCTCTGATGGCGCACGCCGGCGATGATCTCGGCCATCTCACGCTGGCCGTTGCCGGAGACCCCGGCGATGCCCAGCACCTCGCCGGCGCGCACCTCGAGGGAGATCTCCTGCAGCGCGACCCCCGACTGGCCGGTCGTGGCCAGCCGGTCGAGGCGCAGCAGCGGCTCTCCGGGCTCCTTGGCGGGCTTCTCGGGTGGCGTGATCTCGTGGCCGCACATCAGTTCGGCCAGATCGCGCTGGGAGGTTGTCGAGACGTCGTCGATGGTGGCCGAGACCGCCCCCAGGCGCAGCACCAGCACGCGGTTGGTGATCGCCTTGACCTCGTACAGCTTGTGGCTGATGAAGATGATGCCGAGCCCCTCTGCCGCCATGGTGCGCAGGGCCTCGAAGAGCGCTTCGGTCTCCTGTGGGGTCAACACCGCCGTGGGCTCGTCGAGGATGAGGATGCGGGCGTCGCGAAACAGCGCCTTGATGATCTCCAGGCGCTGCTGCTCGCCGATGGCCAGCTCCCCGACGATGATCCCCGGATCCAGCCGCAGCCCGAAGCGCTCGCCGATCTCCTCCAGCCGCGCCAGGGCGCCGGCGCGATCGAGGCGGCCGCCCTTGCCGGCGCGGCCGATCATCAGGTTGTCCAGCACGCTCAGCCGGGGCACCAGGTGGAAGTGCTGGTGCACCATGCCGACGCCCAGCTCGAGGGCGTCGGCCGAGTTGCCGATGTGTGCCGTCCTGCCGTCGATCTCGATGGTGCCGCTGTCCGGGGCGTAGGTCCCGAACAGCATGTTCATCAGCGTCGTCTTGCCGGCGCCGTTCTCGCCCAGCAGCCCCAGCACGTCGCCGGCCTCGAGCACCAGGTCGACGTCACGGTTCGCCACGACGGAGCCGAAGCTCTTCGACATGCCGCGCATGGAGAGCAGCGGTGGGGCGTCGGCCATGCTGCGCGTAGCTTCCTAGTCGGACCGCGGTGTGCTCTCGTCCACGTCCACCCGGTAGTTGCCGGACATGATCTCGGCGGTCTTCTCCTCGACCAGCTTCTTGACGTCGTCCGGCAGCCGTTCCTCGAAGCCGTGTAGCGGCGCCAGGTACGAGCCGCCCTTGGCCATATAGGAGAAGCCGCCCATGTCCTGGGCGGTGAAGACGCCGGCCTGGACGAGCTTGATCGCCTGCTCGACGGTCGGATACATGTCCCACACCGGGCCGGTGATGACGTTCTCGGGGCCCAGCTCGCTCTGGTCCGACATGTTGGAGATCGCCAGGACGTCCTTCTCGACGCAGGCCTCGATGACGCCGAAGCGCTCGGCGTAGAGCACGTCGGCGCCGGCCTCGATCTGGGCCAGCGCCGCCTCCTTGGCCTTCGGCGGGTCGAAGAACGAGCCGATGAAGGAGACCTTGGCCTTGACGTCGGAGTTGGCCTCGCGGGCTCCGGCCAGAAAGGCGTTGGTGATCCGGTTGACCTCGGGGATCGGCATGGCGGCGACGATGCCGATCGTGTTCGACTCGGTCATCTTGCCGGCGATCAGGCCCGCCAGGTAGGCCGGCTCGTGGATCCAGTTGTCGAAGACGGCGAAGTTGGGCTCGGCGGGGCCGATGCCCGAGCCGAAGACATAGGCGACGTCGGGGTAGTCCCCCGCCACCCGCCGGGCGATGCGCTCGGCGCCGAACGCGTCGCCCATGATCAGCTGGTAGCCGCCCTCCGAGTACTCGCGCATGACGCGGGCGAAGTCGGCCGACTTGACGCTCTCCGACCAGGTGTACTCGATGCCCATCTCGTCGCGGGCCTTGACCAGGGCGACGTGGATCTGGTTGACCCACGGCTCCTCGATGGGCGTCTCGAAAACCGCCGCAACGCGCAGCGTGGCCGCCGTGTCGCCCGCTGGCGTTGCGGCGCTTCCGGCCGGGCCTTCCGCCGGGCCGCCACAGGAAGCGATGGCCAGCGTGCCGGCGAGCAGCAGCGCGGTGGTGGCCAGCGGGAGCCGCGGGGCGCGTTTGTTCGAATGTGACGATGTAGCGACCATGGGGTTCTCCTTTGGGTCTGGAGCAGAGTTGCTGTGGCTCGACCAGGCTTCGACAGCACCGCCAGGTGAGATCGGGGCGACCGTTCGCCTTTCGCCGGGCCTTCGACTTCTTTGGAACCAGTGACGTCGGTCATTGTAGGCGATGTTGACCGGCTCTGCGCCGATTCCGGAGTGCCGGGCCCGATCCGCCGGCGGGGCAAGGGGGGCCGAGGCGCTGGTCTATACTCCGGGGCTGAAACCACCAGCCGGGAGGTCGGGAGAATGACAGCCTCGAGCCAGTCTGGCGCCGACAGTCAGGAGAACAAGATCCGGTTCATCCTCGACGGCGAGATGCACACCGTCGGCGGGATCGATCCCAACACCACGGTGCTCAACTACGTGCGCGAGCACCTGCGCCGGATCGGCACCAAGGAGGGCTGCGCCGAGGGCGACTGCGGCGCCTGCACCGTGGTGGTCGCCGAGTTGGACGGCGATCGCGTCCGCTTTCGCGCCATCAACTCGTGCATCAAGTTCCTGCCCACCCTCGACGGCAAGGAGCTGTTGACGGTGGAGAGCCTGCGGGCGGCCGACGGCTCGCTGCACCCGGTGCAGCGGGCGATGGTCGACTGCCACGGCTCGCAGTGCGGCTTCTGCACGCCCGGCTTCGTGATGTCCATGTTCGAGCTCTACAAGAGCGAGGAACGGCCTTCCCGCCAGCGCCTTCACGACGCCCTGGCCGGCAACCTGTGCCGCTGCACCGGCTACCGGCCGATCCTCGACGCGGCGCAGGAGATGTACGGCAACGGCAACGGTCATGCCGACGACGACGACTGGTTGCGGCGTCCCTACTCGAGCCAGGCCGACGCCGAGCCCAGCGCCGAGGAGTCGGCGATGGTCGACCGGCTGCGGTCGATCCAGCGGCACGACACGTTGGCCATTACCGGCCCGGATCTGGCGGGCGGCGAGCGCAGCTACTTCGCGCCGCGCACGGTCGCCAATCTGGCTGAGCTGGTCGAACGGCACCCGGAGGCGAGGATCCTGGCGGGCGGCACCGACGTCGGGTTGTGGGTCACCAAGTTCCACTGGGACCTCGACACGATCATCTACATCGGCGAGGTCGACGAGCTCAAGCGCCTGGAGGTCACCGACGGCCACATCGAGGTGGGTGCGGCGGTGACCCTGACCGACGCCATGGCGGCTATCGGCGAGCGCTTCGCGGATATGGGCGAGATCTACCGCCGCTTCGCCTCGCCGCCGATCCGCAACGCCGCAACTCTGTGCGGCAACATCGCCAACGGTTCGCCGATCGGCGATTCGATGCCGGGGCTGATCGCGCTCGGTGCGACGCTGGTGCTGCGGCGCGGCGCGGCGACGCGGGAGCTGCCGCTCGACGAGTTCTATCTGGCGTACCAGAAGACGGCTCTCGAGCCCGGCGAGTTTGTCGAGCGGGTGCGCATTCCCCTCGATCCCGCCGACCGCCAGTTCCGCACCTACAAGATCGCCAAGCGGTTCGATCAGGACATCTCGGCGGTCTGCGGCGCTTTCTCGGTCCGGCTGGAGGGCGGCCGCGCCCATGACGTGCGCGTCTGCTATGGCGGCATGGCGGCGATCCCGCAGCGGGCGGGCAACTGCGAGAGGGAGCTGGAGGGCAGTGACTGGAACGAGTCGACGATCGAAGCCGCCATGGCGGCCCTGGACGGCGACTACACGCCGATCGACGACATGCGGTCGAGCGCCGGCTACCGCCGCCTGGTGACGCGCAATCTGCTCAGAAAGTTCTATCTCGAGACCTCGGGCTTCGCTGGCGAGACCCGGGTGCTCGAGCACGGGAGGTAGGCCAGCATGGGAGACTCGAGGATCCAGGGCCGCGTCGGCACCCCCCAGCCACACGAGAGCGCCGACCTGCACGTCAGCGGTGAAGCCCGCTACACGGACGACATCCC
>CALZJC010000258.1 GCA_945787525.1 Thermoanaerobaculia bacterium
TGAGACTTATTGGCGGAGGGCCGCGAAGCGACCGTTCCGAGGTTGAGACTTAAAGTCCAGTGACGAACCTCCCCTCTGACCTTCCGACCTTGAGGCGATCCTAGCACAGGCGCTGGTGGCGAATACCGGCGGCCCTCGGCCGTACCCTTCGTTGTAAGCTAGGAGAACCGTCATGAAGATCCGTTACATCGAGCCCCTCAGCCGGGCGGTCGAGCGCTCCATCCAGATCTGCTTCCGGCCGTTCGACATCGGCAAGTGGTTCGTCCTCGGCTTCGCCTGCTGGCTGGCGCGGCTGGTCTGGGGAGGTGGCGGCGGCGGCACGTCGTTTCAGTTTCAGCTGCCACCGATCGGTGACCGCGAGGCCGAGGGCGCCGCGTCGATCCAGGAATGGTCGGAGTGGATCGACTCGATCGAGCCCCAGATGTTCCTCGGCGGCGTCGCGCTCTTCGTCGTTCTCGGCTGCGTGGCCGTGTTCCTGTTCGTCATCCTGCCGCTGCTCTTGTGGATCAGCTCGCGCGGCGAGTTCATCTTCCTCGACGACGTCGTGCACAACAAGGCCGAGATCAAGGCGCCCTGGAACGAGTACAGGACCGAGGGCAACTCGCTGTTTCTCTGGCGCCTCGGCTTCGTCGTCGCCATCATCGTCGGCATCGCGCTGGCCCTGGCGCCGATCTTCATCTACATCTTCCAGGTCGGCGAGCAGATGCCATCGATACCGCTGGTCCTGCTCCTGATCTGCCCGATCCTCCTGTTTGCCGTCGGCGCCGCCTACATCAAGCTGTTCCTGGGCTCCTTCGTGGTGCCGATCATGTACCGGGAGCGGCTCAAGACCAACGCCGCCTGGAGCCGCTTCGCGCCGGTGCTCAAGGCGAATCTGGGCTGGTTCCTGCTCTACGGGATCTGGCTGCTGGTGCTGATGATCGGCGTGATGTTCGCGGTGCTGCTTCTCGTCCTGGTCACCTGCTGCATCGCCGGCATCCTGCTGATCATCCCCTACATCGGCACCGTGCTCCTGCTGCCGGTCTACGTCGCCCTGCGCGCCCTGAGCCTGGAGTTCCTGGCCCAGTTCGGAGACGACTTCAAGATCTTCCCCGAGCCGCAGCCGGCCCTGGCGACGGCCACCACCGGACCCGCCGCGCCCCCGCCCCCGCCGCCTGCGCCCCCGCCGAGCAGCTTCGAGCCCGAGATCTAGACTCTCTTCTCTGGAGTCGGAGGTGGGGAGCGGCAACGCAGAGTGCCGGCCGGCAAGAGGAGTCGAGCGGTAGGTCCTCCAGGGGCCCGGCTCGAGCGGTTCCGAAGGCTGGGGGGGAAGGCTCTCGCCTACTTCACCGGCGCTCGGACCGGGGGTGGTCTTTGATGGGACTTGGTAGGCGCGCCGGCTACGATACCCCTGGGTGGACCCACCCCTCGACTCCTGATGCCGGCCTTCTGTGGTGGTAGCTGAGCGCTTTGCCTGTGGTCCGTCCCGGGGTGGTGGTCGAGTAGCCACCAGTGGAGGCCGGCGTCAGAGGGGTGGGGTAGGTTCTTCCGCAGGCATCGCGACGAACGCATGGCAGGCAAGCTCGGAGTCCACCGCCGATCCGGCGTGAGGAGTGCTGAGGCGAGGGCCGCTCTCTCAAAGTAGGAACAGCCCGAGCCGTCCGGAGGAAAACCTACCCCACACCTCCTAGCCGGCCGGCCCCTTATGAGTTGATTCCCAGCCCTTCGCCGGCCCCGATTCGCACCCGGCGTCGCCCCTCGACCCAAGAGCCATCCAGGCCCCGTCGCTTGGCCGTAACAACCACGTGACAAGGCTGCAGTGCCGCCGAGTCCCGCTGATATCCTGGCGCCACCATGACAAACAGCTTCTCCGCGTTCTCCACCCTATCCGTCGGCGGCGCCGACCACCGCATCGCCCGCCTGCCCGCCCTCGAGGATCAGGGCATCTCTATCGCCCGGCTGCCCTATGCCATGCGCATCCTGCTCGAGAACCTGTTGCGCCGCGAGGACGGCGACGTGGTGCCCGCCGCGGACATCGAGGCCGTGGCGCGTTGGGACCCGCAAGCCCAGCCCTCGGTCGAGATCGCCTTCATGCCGGCGCGGGTGCTGCTGCAGGACTTCACCGGCGTGCCCGCCATTGTCGACCTGGCCGCGATGCGCGACGCCATGGCGGCGATGGGCGGCGACCCGGAGAAGATCAACCCGCTGCAGGCGGTGGAGCTGGTCATCGACCACTCCGTCCAGGTGGACGAATACGGCACCCAGGCGGCCTTCCTGATCAATAAAGAGCGCGAGTTCGAGCGCAACCGCGAGCGCTACGGCTTTCTCAAGTGGGGCCAGCAGGCGTTCCAGAACTTCAAGGTCGTGCCGCCGGGCACCGGCATCGTGCACCAGGTCAACCTCGAGTACCTCGGCCGTGTGGTGATGAGCCTCAACGGCGCGGGGCCGCCCTGGGCCTATCCCGACACCCTGGTGGGCACCGATTCGCACACCACCATGATCAACGGCCTGGGCATCCTCGGCTGGGGCGTCGGCGGCATCGAGGCCGAGGCGGCCATGCTGGGCCAGCCGATCTCGATGCTGGTGCCGCAGGTGGTCGGCTTCCGCCTCACCGGCGAGCTGGCCGAGGGCGCCACCGCCACCGACCTGGTGCTGACCGTCACCCAGATGCTGCGCGCCAGGGGGGTGGTGGGCAAGTTCGTCGAGTTCTACGGCCCGGGGCTGCCCGGCCTGCCGCTGGCAGACCGCGCCACCATCGCCAACATGGCGCCCGAGTACGGCGCCACCTGCGGCATCTTCCCGGTCGACGAGGTCACCCTCGAGTACATGCGCTTCACCGGCCGCTCGGCCGAGCGCGTCGCGCTGACCGAGGCGTACATGAAGGAGCAGGGGCTCTTCCACACGGCGGACAGCCCCGAGGCGGTCTACTCCGACTCCCTCGAGCTCGACCTGGCCACCGTCGAGCCCAGCCTGGCCGGGCCCAAGCGGCCGCAGGACCGGATCAAGCTGTCGGATGTCAAAGCCAGCTTCCTGCAGCAGCTCGACGGCCTCCGGCCGCCGCCCGCCGAGCGGCCGACCGCGGTCCTGCCGACCGTCGGCGACGCCACCGGGGCCGAGATCGAGGCCGCCGGTCAGACCGAGTGGCGCGGCGAGCGCTTCTCCCTGCAGGACGGCTCGGTGGTGATCGCCGCCATCACCTCGTGCACCAACACCTCGAACCCGTCCGTCATGGTGGCGGCGGGTCTCGTGGCGCGCAACGCCGTTGCCCGCGGGTTGAAGTCCAGGCCCTGGGTCAAGACCTCCCTCGCTCCGGGCTCCAAGGTGGTCACCGACTACCTGGCCGAGGCCGATCTCATGGACGACCTCGAGGCGCTCAACTTCCATCTTGTCGGCTACGGCTGCACCACCTGCATCGGCAACTCCGGCCCGCTGCCGCCGCCGATCAAAGCGGCGATCGACGAGCGCGGCCTGGTGGCCTGCGCCGTGCTCTCCGGCAACCGCAACTTCGAGGGCCGCATCGGTCCCGACATCCGCGCCAACTACCTGGCGTCGCCGCCGCTGGTCGTGGCCTACGCCCTGGCCGGGCGAGTCGACATCGACCTCTACACCGAGCCCCTCGGCGAAGACCCCGACGGCACGCCGGTCTTCCTCAAGGACATCTGGCCGAGCCGTGAAGAGGTCGACCGCGTCGTGCGCCAGAAGGTGCACTCCGAGATGTTCACCAGTCAGTACGCCGAGGTCTACGACGGTGACGAGGAGTGGCGCGCCATGCCGGTGCCCGAGGGCTCCACCTATGCCTGGCAGCCCGATTCCACCTACGTACGGCTGCCGCCTTTCTTTGTCGACCTGCCGCGTGAGCCCTCGGCGGTCGCCGACATCTCCGGCGCTCGCGCCCTCGCCCTGGTCGGCGACTCCATCACCACCGACCACATCTCACCCGCCGGCGGCATCGCCAAGGACAGCCCGGCCGGTGAGTATCTGCTCGCCAACGGCGTCGCCTGGCGCGACTTCAACTCCTACGGCTCCCGCCGCGGCAACCACGAGGTCATGATGCGCGGCACCTTCGCCAACGTGCGCTTCAAGAACCGACTGGCGCCGGGCAAGGAGGGCTGCTGGACCGCCCACCAGCCCTCCGGCGAGGTGATGAGCATCTATGACGCGGCGATGAAGTATCGCGACGAGGGCGTGCCGCTGATCGTCCTGGCGGGCAAGGAGTACGGCACCGGCTCGTCCCGCGACTGGGCGGCAAAGGGACCGGCGCTGCTGGGCGTCAGGGCGGTCATCGCCGGCAGCTACGAGCGGATCCACCGCTCCAACCTGATCGGCATGGGGATTCTGCCGTTGGAGTTCAAGGCGGGAGAGTCGGCCGAGGGTCTGGGCCTCGACGGCACCGAGCAGTTCGCCATCGAAGGTCTGGCCGCGGGACTCGCGGCCGGCTTTCAGAAGGGGCTCGAGGTGACCGTCAGGGCAGGCGGCGAAGACGGCGAGAAGAGCTTCTCGGCCACCGTGCGGCTGGATACGCCGAACGAGGCGCGCTACTACCAGCACGGCGGGATCCTGCAGTACGTGCTGCGGCAGCTGCTGGCCGGCTGAGGCCGGCGATGGACGAATGGGTCGAGAGAGCCCGGGCCAGCTGGCGCAGTCGGGCGCGGCCGCGCTTCGCCGGGGAGCCCGGCCCCGGCCGGGAGTCGGGCTGAGACGAACAGGGGCGCCCGCCTGCCGATGCGGACGGCTATTCCGGGCTGCCCGCTGAGCCGGAATCGTCGGACGAGGACGATCCACGACCGGCATCGGACTTGCCGCCCAGGTTGATCGTCAGCGAGGCCGAGAACGTCCGGTCGGTCGAGAGGTTGCCGGATACCGGTTGATGGTCGTAATCCAGCTCGTACTTCAGGGTCGACGAGAATGTCGAGTTGATGGCCGTGTCGATCTCGAGGGATCCGTCGAAGCGGTAGTCCCCCGAGCTGTCGAAGTTGTCGTAGAAGGAGGTCACCAGCGTCGCCCTGGTGCTCGCTGAGATGCCGAAGGTGCTGTGCAGCTCCAGCAGCCCGACCGTGAACCGAGCGTCCTCACCCGTATCGGTGTAGGTCTCATCGACCCGGGCAGGGGCGCCATGGATCGTCATCGACCACCTGTCTCGATCGATCGCGCTCCACAGCACGCCGATGCCGAGGACGTTCTGATGGTCCAGACCCTTGAAGCGATCTCGTTTCCACTCCTGCACCAGGATCAGACTCAGGCTGTCCGACAGCTTGCGATTGACATAGAGATCGAAGTCGAAGCTCTCCTCGTCCGTTCTGTCGGTCTCGGTGTGTGCGCCCGTGACATCCAGATACAGCCCCCATCGGTTCTCCCAGAACTTGGAGAAGGTCAGTTCCACGCCGCTCGTCCGCGTGGTGGTGTTGCCGCTGTTCTCGTCGTGGGACAGGGAGATCGACAGACTGTAGGGACCCGCGGCTTGAGTCAGACCCTCGGTCGTGCCGATCTTCGTGACGAGATCGTCTTCGACGGTGTCCGCGCGCGAGTCGTCCTGGGCGATGGAGGTCCCGGGAGAGAGCATCCAGGCGGCAACAGAA
>CALZJC010000259.1 GCA_945787525.1 Thermoanaerobaculia bacterium
CGCGCCATGTACCGGGACAACCGGCGCGCTTGGCCAGTCCCGCTTTAGATCCCGGCCCAGCACGGGACAATCCGGACCGTTCGAACCGCATTTGCGTCGCCCCGTACGGTCGCCGCGATTCAGGCTACCGAGGGGACGGGTCAGCTTTAAGCTGCCAGAGCCAAGTTATCGTTGGCGTCTTAAGGGTTCCGTTTTAACGAGCGGAAACTCGACACGCGGCCCCCGGGCCGCTCAGCTCCCCGTCGAAGCCAGAGCGCCCCCAGGGATTTCCAAAGAACCGTCCGCAGTCTACAACGCCGCGCGGGGTCCGCAGATTCCCGCTCATGAGCCCGAATCGCCGCCGAGGCGATGGTGCACAGCTTCCAGGAACTCAGCGGCGCCCGCCGTGCGTAGCCGTGAGACGACCATGAACCAGGCCAGGAACAGCAGCACCAGGCCGGGCGGCGCCAGGGCGAGAAACTCGGGGCGGAGCGGCCACAGCAGGACCGGCACAGCCCCCATTGCCCCCAGCACCAGAACCGCGGCCGCCGAGCGATGAACTCGCCACCGAGCGGTCTCGGCCTCGAGCGTCAGGCGGCTGCCGCCGTCCCCCAGGGCGCGGACGCGCAGCCGCCCGCCGAGCACGCCGCGCCGCAGCCCCGCGACGACCGGCAGACACAGCTGACCGCCGCCCGTACCCGGGTTCCATTCGGCGCCCCAGTCTTCGGCGGCGGCGGCTACGGCCGCCAGGACCTCCTCGGGAGGGGCATCGATCTCCAGCCGGTGGCTTGCCTCGCTCAGGGCTGGATCGTACCCGTCCCGGCGCCGGCGCGCCGCTCATCCAGGTCGTCCAGGGCCGCGGCCAGGTCGCGGGTCCACGGACCGGCGGTGCCGTCGCCGTCCGGCCCGACCTCCGCCGCCCGCGCGGCCCTCGTGGCGCGCGCCGAGGCAGAGCCCCAGGCGATAATCAGCTTCTGCTCCACTCGTTGGGCGCCTCAGGACCTAAACCGGCCCACATTAGTCCACTCAGACACCATTACTGCCTGCAGGGTCGGCCGGTAAGTCCACTATCTCTGTCGGCTCGGTAGTGCGCCGGCGGTATGCCGTGCAGAATGACGATCTGTGGTCGGTCTGGTCCATAAAGTCCATGTTTTGATGGCTCTAGGGTACCTCCTGGTCCACCGGGCGGTCCTCAGGCAGCGATTTCGGTCATGATCTCGTCGAAGAACGACTCGACCGCCTCGAGAAAGCTCTCGACATCGCGCAGCTGGTTGATCTTCTGCCTCAGGCTGCGTCCGTGGGGCAGGCCGTGGGTGTACCAGCCGGTGAACTTGCGCAGCTTGTGCATGGCGAACTTCGTGGGCTCGCGCTCGGCCACCAGACGGAAATGGCCGAGGATCAGTCGGCGCCGGTCTTCCAGGGTCGGCTCGGCCTGCTCGTCACCGACCAGCCGGGCGGCGACCTGGCGGAAGATCCAGGGGTTCTTGGTGGCGGCACGGCCGATCATCACTCCGTCGCAGCCGGTGCTGCGCATCATCTTCAGCGCATCGTCGGGCTGGCGGACATCACCGTTGCCGATCACCGGTATGGACAGCACCTCTTTGAGCTGCGCAATGGCCGACCAGTCGGCCTCGCCGCGGAACATCTGCTTGGCCGTACGGCCGTGCATCGCCACGGCGGCCACGCCGTTGGCCTCGCAGAGCCGGCCCATCTCGAGATAGTTGCGGCGCTTGTCGTCCAGGCCCAGCCGGAACTTGACGGTGAGCGGGATGCTGAGGCGCCGCTTGACGGTGGCGATCATCCGCTCGGCCAATCCCAGGTCGCCCATCAGCGCCGCCCCGGCGCAGCCTTTGAGCACCTTGTTGGCCGGACAGCCCATGTTGATGTCGCAGACGTCGGCGCCGATCTCCTCTACGACCGCTGCAGCGGCGGCCATGGTCGGGATGTCGGAGCCATAGATCTGGATCGCCAGCGGCCGCTCTGCGTCGCTGAACCGCATCAACTCGCGGGTCTTGGCGTTGCCGCTGAGGATCGCCTTCGAGGAGACGAACTCCATCGACACGAGGCCGACGCCGCCGATCCGCCGCACGATGAGACGAAAATCGCGGTCCGTGACTCCGGCCATCGGGGCCAGGATGAGCGGCGGGTCTATCGGCAGCGTCCCGTAGCGCAGCATGGCTGTAGATTCTAGCCTGCCCTTCTCACCGATCGTCGTAACCCGCCGGCTGGGCCGGGCGGGCCGTGAGGGGCTGCCGCGATTCGCTGTTAGGAGTTGCATAGTCAGTCGCGGAAACTCCCGGCACACTGTCCTCCTCATGGTGCAGTCGCGAACCACCGTCGTCGGATGGGGTGTTGGTGAGTTGATCGAGTTCATCGACTCCGGCATCGAGCACTGCCGCGCCGGGCGCTGGGAGAAAGGTGCCGAGTACCTCGGCTACGTGGCGGAGCGCAGCCACGGCGATCTGAGTAACGTGAGTCTCTATCTGTCCTATCTGGGCTGTGCCATCGCGCGAGTCCAGGAGCGCAGCAAGGAAGCCCGGGCCCTCTGCGAGCATGCCGTCAAGGTCGAGTTCTTTCAGCCGGAGAACTGGGCCAACCTGGCCGATGTGCTGATGCTCTCGGGCATGCGCGAGGAGGCGATTGCGGCGGTGGTCCAGGGCCTCGAG
This sequence comes from Thermoanaerobaculia bacterium, assembly GCA_945787525.1. GTDB lineage: Bacteria > Acidobacteriota > Thermoanaerobaculia > Multivoradales > JAHEKO01 > CALZJC01. The sequence continues at coordinate 2,646 of CALZJC010000259.1, forward strand.
ATCGACGCGCAGAACAAGAGACTGCAGAGGCTGCACAAGGACCTGGGTCTGCGGCGACGCCCCATCGTGGGCCTTCTGGGGCGCTCGAACCCGCTCAATCATCTCCTGGGCCGACTGCGCAACGACGTGCTGGGCCCGCGTCGCGACTAGCCGCCTGCGATCCGATGGGACTTCTTCCACCAACCAGTGCCCGGAACGACTTTGCCGCGCTCATGGGCTTCATCGACTCCGGCATCGACCACTGCCGCGCCGGGCGGTGGGACAAGGGCGTCGAGTACCTGCGCTACGTCGCCGCCCGCGAGCCTCGCGGCCTGGGCGAGGCGGGCCTGTTCCTCTCCTATCTCGGATGCGCCGTGGCGCGAACCAAGGGTCGGGAGTCGGAGGGCCTGGCGCTCTGCGAGCAGGCGGTCAAGGTAGAGTTCTTTCAGCCGGAGAACTGGGCCAACCTGGCAGACGTGCTGATCCTGTGCGGCCGGCGTGCCGAGGCGATGAACGCCATCGAGCAGGGCAGAGACATCGATTCTCGCTTCCGGCGGCTGCGGGCGATCCACCGCCGGCTTGGCGAGCGCCGGCCGCCGGTTCTTCGCTTTCTCGGCCGGTCGAATCCGCTCAACCACCTGCTCGGTAGGGTGCGGGCCCAGGTCAGCCGGGCGGCCATCCTCTAGCCGGCCCGTCGTCGGGTGGCGGCGTCGATCGGCGCGGCCGGTATCATTCCGGGTGTGGCCTGGTACAAGGAGTGGTTCGGTGAGGAGTACCTGGAGCTCTACGCCCACCGCGACCGCGGTGAGGCCGAGAGCCATGTCGATTTCGTGCGGCAGCGGTTCGGTGACCAACGGCCGCGGGCGGTTCTGGATCTGGCCTGCGGCGCCGGCCGACACACCGCGGCGCTGCGCCGCCGCGGCTACCGCGCCCTGGGCGTCGACCTGTCGCTGACGCTGCTCACCCAGAGTCCCGAGTTGCCGCGGGTAGCCGGCGACATGCGCCGCCTGCCGTTCGCCGACGCCACCTTCGACTGGGTGCTCAACTTCTTCACCTCGTTCGGCTACTTCGAGAGCGAGCGCGAGAACTTCCGCATCCTCGAGGAGATGGTGCGGGTGATGCTGCCCGGCGGGCGATTCGTCATCGATCTGTTCAACATCGACCGGGTGCTGGCGACGCTGAATCCGCGGGAGACCCGCGAGATGAACGGCCGGCGAGTGGAGATCGAGCGCTGGTACGACGCGCGGTCGCGGCGCATCAACAAGCAGATCCGCGTACACTCCGCCGATCGGCCGACCCGCAGCTATCTCGAAAGCGTGCGCGCCTACCGGCTGGAAGAAGTATCGAACGGGCTGCAGTGGGCCGGCCTTCGACTGGATGAGACGTTTGGCGACTTCGACGGCGCGGAGTTCGGCCCCGATAGCGACCGGCTCATCTTCGTCGGCAGCAGGCCGGACCGGCAACCATGACTGATCTGGGAATCGACCTGATCGACGCCGGACTGATGCCGCCGTTGCCGCGGGCGTTCCTCGAAGGCCGGGATCTGGACCTTCTGGCGCCGCTGGGGTTCGCCGCGACGGCGGAGGCGGTGCCCGAGCTCTCCTCGGCCCCCATCGCCAAGACAGCGGACCGCCGCCAGCTGGCGGCGGCGCTGGCGACGGCCAACGCCGGCTATGGCCACGCGGCGGCCGAAACGATGGCGGTGAAGCTGGCCGATCCCGCCACCCGAGTGGTGGTTACTGGCCAGCAGCCGGGTCTCTTCGGCGGCCCGCTCTACACGCTTTCGAAGGCAGTGGCGGCGGCGCTCTGGGCCGAGCGGATCGAGGCGGCCGGTAGCCCGGCGGTGGCGGTGTTCTGGGTGTCGACCGAGGATCACGACTTCCGCGAGGTGGCTCGCGCGACGTTCTTCGGCCAGCAGGGGCCGGAGACGTTGGGGCTGGGCGAAGATCCGGAGCCCCTGACCCCGGTCGGCATGCGCAGCTTCGGCGCCGCGCTGGACGGGCTTCTCGATCGGCTGCGCCAGCTCGGTGGCGGCGAGCGCTGGGATGGCTGGGTTGAGATGCTGGCCGGCTGGTACCGGCCCGACGCCCGTTTCGGCGAGGCGTTCAGCCGGCTACTGGCCCACCTGCTCGGCGAGCGCTGCCCGCTGCTCATGGACGCCATGCTGCCGGCGGTAAAGGCCGCGCAGAAGCCCTGGTTGCGGCGCGTGGTCGAGCGGCGGCACGAGATCGAGGCGGCGTTCGTCGAGCGCAACGAGGCGATCACCGCTCGCGGCTATGAGCTCCAGGTCAGGCCGCAGCCGGGCGCCAGCCCGCTGTTCGTCATCCACGGCCGGGCCCGGCGCCGGGTCGAGTGGCGCGGCGCGGATCGTTTCACGCTGCGCGGCGCCGACGGCTTCGAGGAGCACGTGGACTGGCTGCTGCGCGCCATCGACGACAACCCGAGCGTCATCAGCCCGGGCGTGATGGCGCGCTCGGCGATGCAGGACGCCACCCTGGGCACTTCGCTCCTGGTCTTCGGGCCGGGCGAGGTCTCCTATGTGCCGCAAGTAGCGCCGATCTACGAGCAGCTCGGGATCGCGGCGCCGGCGGTCGGCTCGCGGCCACAGGCGTTGGTGCTCGGTGGCCGCGAGGTCGACAAGCTGGCTTCGGTCGGCATCGGGCTGGCCGAGCTGGTGGCGGCCGACCTGGATCTCGACCGGGCGCTGGCGCAGGGCCGCGAGGAGGACCTGACGGCGCCGACCCGGGAGAAGCTGGCCGCCGCGCTGGCCGAGCTGCGTACCAGGGCGCTGGCATTGGACGCGTCTCTGGAGGGTCCGTGGAAGAAGACCAGCGGCCAGATGGAGAGAGCTCTCGACGCTTTCACCGGCCGGGTGGCGGCGGCGGTGTCGCGGCGCAACGAGGTGGTGCGGGCGCGGGCCGAGGATCTT
>CALZJC010000260.1 GCA_945787525.1 Thermoanaerobaculia bacterium
GTGCCCCATGTGCCCGTGGGTCTCGTGCTTCTCGTACTGACAGTAGACGCCGCCGGAGACAGCATGGCCGCGGTTGTGGAACAGCAGGTTCTTCAGGCCGCGGAAAGATCGCAGGTTGGGGGTCGACAGCAGCAGCAAGCCGCCAGGCTTCAACACCCGACGCGCCTCGCGCAGCGTGAACACCGGGTCGATGCGAAGATGCTCGAAGAGCTCATTGAAGAGGACGGCATCGAAGCTCTCGGCGGCGAACGGCACGGTCTCGGTCTCGACGTCACATCCGGAGACGTCGAGACCGAGCCTGGTGATCGTCGTCGCGAACCGCTCCGGCGCGACGTCCACGGCGCTGACCTGGTAGCCGAGGGTCGCCAGGGCTGCGGTCAGCAACAGAGGCACGGCGCCGTACTCCAGGATCCGAGCCGCAGGCTCGACGTGCCTCTCGATGAGCCGAAGATCCGCGGCGAGCCGCCGGCGGTGCTGTCGGCAGTAGCTCGCGAACCACTCCTCGAGGGCAGCATCGTCCGGCCTGATGCGCGCCGCGACCCGGTCCAGGAGGTCGAGGTCCGGCTGCGGCAGGCGCCGCGGCTCCGCCTCTTTCAACACGCCGGCTCCCCCACGTCGCCCAGGTGGTGGAGGATCACCCGGCGCGCCGCCTCGACCGAAGCGTCGTCGAGATGCGGGTCGGGGATCTCGACGGCGGTGAACGGTCCCCCAAAGCACGGGCGCCAGGTCGCCGCGGCATCGGTCTCTGGCTCCCTGGCGTTGAAGAAGACGGTCGGGGTGTGCACCACTCCGGGCCGATAGCGGGCGTGCAGGCGAAAGCGCTCGACGCGCACGTCGGCGTTGAGAATACGCGGCGTCAGCGGCAGACCGGCCCGCAACCGCAGCTTGCCCACCAGGCAGAGGAGGCGCCGCCAGGGCTCGATGGCGAGCCGTCGCCAGGCCCGGCTGTAGAGCCGGCGGGTGAGCGGATTGTTGCCGCGCGCCCAGCGGCGCAGGGCCTCCCAGACCGAGAGCTCGTCGACCGGCCTCCGCAGGCCGTCGATCTGCAAGCGCAACGGCCCCGCCCGGTAGAGATCGAACGGCATGGGGGCGATCAGAACCAGCCGGTCGACCGGCATGCCGCGCTCCTCCATCAGCCGCGCGGCCTCGAGCGCCATGGAGGCGCCGAAGGAGTATCCGGCCAGGATGCAGGGCTGGCCCGGAAACCGCCGCTCGATCTCCTCGACAAGCTCCTCTGCGAGCTCACGCATCGTGCGCCAGCGGCCCAGATTGCCCTCCTGCCGCAGGCCGACTCCACGCAGACCGTAGACCGGCCTCTCGTCACGGAACCTGGCGGCGAACATCTCGGTGAAGAAGTGCGGCAGGGCGACGATGAAGGGCGTCTCCCGGCCCTTTGGCTGGATCGGAAACAGATGCCGGTAGGTCGGCGCGTCCGACCCGCCACGCTGCTCGATCCGCCGCCCCAGCCCGCGCACCGTCGGGCTCTCGAACACCTCGGCCGCCGTCAGGGTCACCTCGAAGTCGCGCTCGATAGCCAACGTCATCTCGACGACGAGCAGCGAATGCCCGCCGAGCTCGAAGAAGTTGTCATCGATTCCGATCCCCGAGACTCCCAGGAGACCTTCCCAGAGCGAGATCAGCGCCAGCTCGCGGGTGTTCGGCATCGAGCCGTCCTTGCCACTCCCCACCTCGGCCTGGAGGATCGTCCGCCGCAGTCGCCGGCGGTCGATCTTGCCGTTGGGCAGACGCGGCAGCTGGGGCAGCACCACGAGGCGGCTCGGCAGCATGTGGTCCGGCAGACGCCTGGCCAGCACCTGCCGCCAGTCGGCGGCGGGCGGCGCCCCCTGGACAAAGGCCACCAGCCGGATGTCGTGCGGATCGGAGTCCGCCCCCGCTCCGGGACCGGCCGGGCGGGCCACGACGGCGGCCTGCTCCACCCCGGGCAGCCCGAGCAGGGCCGCCTCGATCTCGCCGGGCTCGATCCGGAAGCCGCGCAGCTTGATCTGCTCGTCTTCCCGGCCCAGGAACAGCAGGCGCCCGCCCGGCGTCCAGACCATCCGGTCGCCGGTGCGATAGCTGCGCTCCGCCGGCCCGGAGCCCGTCCCAGGGACGAAGGACTCCTCGGTGAGGCCGGACCGCCGCCAGTATCCCGCCGCCACCGTCGGCCCGGCGATCCAGGCCTGGCCGGGGATCCCGGCGGGCACCGGTCGCCCGCGCGGATCGAGGAGATCCACTCGCACCCCGGGCACGGGTCGACCGATGGCCACCGGGCGGGTCGCGTCGCCCTCGCAGACCTCGTGCACCGTGGCCCACACGGTCGCCTCGGTGGGCCCGTACTCGTTGAACAGACGCACCCCCGGCAGAAGCCGAAAGTGCTCCGCCACCAGCCGTGAGGGGCAGCTCTCGCCGGCGACGATCGCCGACTCGAGGCCCCGCAGCAGGTCGCCTCCGGCGCTGAGCATCTGGGCATAGAGCGACGGCACGCAGAGCAGACAGGTGACGTCCTCCTCCTCCACCAGCCGGGCCAGCTGTCGCGGGTCCCTGGCCTCGTCGTCGGTCGGAATCACCAGGGTCCCGCCCGTGGCCAGCGTCCAGAAGATGCCCGCCACCGAGCTGTCGAACGCCACGCTCGGCACGAGCAGGAACCGCCGCGGCGCCCGGTCGTAGAACTCGAGACGCGCCCGGGTCGACGCTCTCAGGTTGTCGTGCGTGACGACGACACCCTTGGGCCGGCCGGTCGAGCCCGAGGTGTACAGGATGTAGGCCGTCGAGTCGGGTGACAGTTCGGGCAGGGTCCCGGTGTCCGCTCCGCCGACCTCGCGGGCCGCCAGGTCGACCGCCGGCCACGCCCCGGCGGGCAGACGCTTCCGCAGCGCGGCGGTCGTCAGGACCGCCGCGACGTCGGCGTCCTCCAACACGTCGCGATTCCTCGCCCGTGGATAGCCGGGATCCAGCGGCACATAGGCCACGCCGGCCCAGTGGCTGCCGAGGATCCCCGCGATCATCCGGATGGAACGATCGACGAAAAGTCCCACCCGGTCGCCCGGCTCGACGCCCGCGGCTGCCAGCCGCCCGGCGATCGAGCGGGCCGAGCGCGCCAGCTCGCCATAGGTCCGGCGCCGGCCGCCACAGGCCGCCGCCGCCGACTCGGGCGAGCGGTGCGCCTGATCGCGAATCCGCTCCGGCAGCAGGGTCATCTGGCTGGTCGCCGGCTCGGCGCCGCGGGCGGCGGCGCGTAGCCCGTGGCTCTCGTCGTCGGTCATCAGCGGCACGTCGGCCGTAGCGCGCTCCAGATCCTCCGGCAGGTGCCGGAGCAGCGTTTCGTAATGGCCCAGCAGCCGCTCCATCCAGACCGCCTCGAAGCGGTCGGCGCGAAACTCGACGGCGATCTCGACCGACTCCTCGCCCTCGTTGACGAAGAGGGTCAGATCGAACTTCGACTCCCGCAGGTCGAGGGTGACCGGCTCGAGACGGGCGCGCCCCAGCCGGGGTGGCGGGCTGCTCTCCTGATGCACGAACATCGCCTGGAAGAGCGGATGGCGGCCCTGCTGGCGAGGCGGCGCCAGCGCCTCGGTCAGCGCCTGGAAGGAGAGCGAGGCATGAGCGAGAAGCTCTCTGAGCTGCCGGCCGAACCGCCGAACGGACTGCTCCACCGGGCGCTCTTCGTCGACCGGGGTGGAGACCACCAGAGGGTTGAGGAAGTAGCCGATCATCCTGGCGGTCGCCGGGTGGGAGCGGGTCGAGACCGGCGTCGCGAAGGCGACCCGCCGGCCTCCGGTGTAGCGCTCGAGCAGCAGGCGGAAGGCAAAGGCGAAAACCATGAACGGCGTGGCACCGGTGGCCGCGGCGAGGCCGTGGATGCTCTGCCGGACGCCGGGGCCGAGACGCCGGCCCAGGAGCCGGCCCCGCACCCTTCCCGCCGCGCCGACCGGCGTCTCGAACGGCAGCCCGAGGGGCTCCGGCAGCGGGTCGAGCCGGCGCCGCCAGTGATCGAGCTCCTCCGCCCGTCGTTGCCGGTCGCGACGGCTCGCCCAGTGCGCCCAGTCGTCGTACTGGATCTCCGCCGGAGCCTCGGGGGGCCGGCCGGCGTAGGCCTCGGCCAGCTGCGCCCACAGAAAGCCGAGCGACCGCTCGTCGGCCAGGATGTGATGCAGCACCAACAGCAGCAGACGCTGCCGCCCGGAGGCCTCCTCGATGAGCCGCATGCGGAGGAGCGGCCCGGTCTCCAGGTCGAACGGCTCGCGAGCCGCCGCCACGGCCGTCGCCGTGGCCTCGCCGGCCGCCGCCTCCAGCACCTCCACCGCCAGCGGCGAGCGCGGCTCGACGATCTGCAGGACGGTGTCCCGCTGGTGGCGGAAGGTCGACCGCAGAATCCGGTGCCGCGCCACGACCTCGTCGAGGGCCCGCTGCAGCTCGGACAGCTCCAGCTCACCGCGGACGCGAAACGCACTGACCAGGTTGTAGGCCGGCGACAGCGGGTCCATCTGGTGCAGCAGCCAGAGGCTGCGCTGCATCTCGCCCAGATGGGCCGGTTGGTCCGGCGGACGTCGCGGCAGCTCCGGCGGGCGTAACCGCGCCGCGGCCCGCTTCAGCAGGATCGCCCGCTCGAGGCGGGCGGCGCGCTCGTCGGTGGCGGTCATGAGCTCAGTTCGAGTCCCGTGCCGGACTCGGGTGGAGCCTAACCCGCCGTGCCCGCGATGGCTCGCCGACAGGGGTGCGATACTCCGGCCGATGCGGATCCTGCAGGTGGAGACGTTCGGCCGCGGCGGCCTGATCCACTACGCCTACAACCTCTCCTGCGCGCTGGCCGGGCGCGGCCACGAGGTGATTCTCGTGACCACCGCGGGATACGAGCTCGAAGGCCGCGCCGAGCTGCCGGCCGGGGTCCACCTGGTCAAGGCGATCGCCCGTCTCACGCAGGGGGCCGCAGAATCCTGGCCGGCGTTCGCCCTGGGACTTGCCAGGCGGGTCGAGGCCGTCTTCGACGCCTTCGCCGTCGCCGCCCTGGCGCGGCGGCTGCGGCCCGACGTGATCCAACTGCACTGCACGAACCCGATCGCGCTGGCCTATCTCACCCTGCTGAGTCGGCTGGGCGTGCCCCTCGTGGCTACGGCGCACGTCGTCACGCCGCACGAGCCGATGCGCTTCCAGAGCACCGTCTACGGGCGCATCCACCGGCTCGGTCATCTGGTGATCGCCCACTCCCAGGTCGACCGGCGGCGGCTGCTCGACGAGTTCGCCGTCGACCCCGAGCGGGTGGTCGTGATCCCCCATGGCGAGTACGGCTTCTTCGAGCGCCACGCAGAGCTCCCCGACCGCCAGACGGCGCGCCGCGGCCTGGGACTCGAACCGGCGAGCGAGGTGGCGCTCTTCTTCGGCTACATCCGGGAGTACAAGGGCCTCGACGTCCTGCTCGAAGCCTGGCCCGCCGTCGCCGACGCCAGACCGGGGGCACAGCTGCTCGTCGCCGGCGATCCGGTGCAGCTCGACGCCGCGCGCCGCACCGAGCTCGAGCGCCGGGCCGAGCGGCTGG
>CALZJC010000261.1 GCA_945787525.1 Thermoanaerobaculia bacterium
GAGCGACGTCTCGCTGAGCCGGTTCTTGAGCGACAGCTGGACGCCGCCCTCGAGGTTCTTGAGGCTGCCGAAGTTGTAGAGCTGCTTGAGAATCAGGGAGGGGATCTTCATCAGGGGACTCCTCGGGTTCACGGCGCACCCGAGCCTCCGCGCCGGCGTTCCGCGGCCATCGCGGAGCCACCTGGGGGGGTCGCCGCCACCTGGCGGATGCCACCGTGTTGACCGCGAGTCTAGCAGCCGGCCGCGGCGTTCATTCGCGGCGCGCCGAGCCGGATCCCGACTTTTCCAGGTAGACGGTCACTTCACCGACTCCGACGTCGGCCCGCACCCGCGCCTCGCCCGCGCCGTCGTCCCAGAACACCTCGCTGCCGACCAGCATCGATCGGCGCCCCTCGACGAAAGTACCGGCACCGAGCAGCTTGGCCTCGCCGACCCCCGCGTCGAGGCCCACCGAGCGTACGGTGGCCGCTGGGATGCGGATGCTCAGCTCGCCGACCCCGAGGTCCGCCGACAGATCGGCCGTGACCCCTTCGATGGTCAGCTCGCCGACGCCCATGTCGACTTCCAGGGCGACGTCGCGCGGGACACGGAACTCGCCCTCGATCTCGAGCTTGGTCTGGCGCCAGCTCGAGTCGCTGACGATCTCGAGGATCAGCCGCCGCGACGTGCTGCGCGAGTCCAGGTCGACCTTCTCCAGCAGCCGGTCGCAGTCCTCGTCGTTGCCCCAGCGGCACTCGATGCGCAGCTCGGCCTCGACCTTGTCGATGTCGGCGCCCTCGATCCTGATCTCGCCGACCGACAGGTCCAGGCGAACGGCCTGATCCGCCGCGAGCGAGAACCTGCGCGAGATCTCCCGCGCCCTGGAGCCGGCGTGGGCGGCCGTCGCCAGCAGGGCGGTAGCGATCAGAACAACCATCCAACGTCTCATCACGATCCTCCAAGGGAGAGGAGCAGCCTGCCGTCGGACTGCCCGACTCTTCCGTTCGAGGGCCGGCGAAGCCGACCTCCGCAGTGCCCTCTTGCCCCTTTTTTACGTGCCTTCCGAGCGGGAGTTTCGCCGTCGCCGCGGCACTGCGGCGGTGGTCTCGAGCGGTCGCCTGCGGGGCGCCGCGGCGCGCTCCGTGCTCTGTTGTCCGGCCGCGCGGCGATCTGCTACGGTGGGCCGCCGCCGATTCCGCGAAGCCCTTCCGAGCGAGCTCGAGCCATGACCAGCACCGTCGTTCTCGGCATGCAGTGGGGTGACGAGGGCAAGGGCAAGATCGTCGATCTGATCTGCCCGGCCTTCGATGCCGTGGTCCGCTATCAGGGCGGCGACAATGCCGGCCACACCGTCAAGTTCGGCGATCGCCACTTCGCTCTCCACCTGGTGCCCTCGGGCATTCTCCACCCGGGCAAATCGTGCGTGCTGGGCAACGGCATGGTGGTTCGCCCCGCGGCGCTGTTCGAAGAGCTCGACGGGCTCGCGGCGAGCGGCGTCGACGCCGGCGGCCGGCTGTTCGTCTCGCGGCGGGCGCACGCCATCCTGCCGCCTCATCTCGAGCTCGATGCGGCCCGGGAGGCGGCCGCCGGCGACGGCAAGATCGGCACCACCGTGCGCGGCATCGGTCCGGCCTACGAGAACAAGGCGGCCCGCCTCGGGCTGCGTCTGGGCGATCTGGCGTCGGCGGCCCTCGAAGAACGCCTGGCCCCGCTGCTGGACCACCTGGGCGGCGAGCTGGAGCGGCTCGGCCGGCCGCGCCCCGACGGCGCGGCGCTGCTCGACGCCTGTCGCGGTTGGGCCGCGAGCCTCGACCCGCTGCTCGCCGACACGGCGTACCTGCTCAACGACTGGCTCGACGACGGCCGCAGCCTGCTGTTCGAGGGCGCCCAGGGAGCGCTGCTCGATCTCGACCACGGGACCTATCCCTTCGTCACCAGCTCCAGCACCACCACCGCTGGGGCAGGCGTCGGCACCGGCGTGCCGCCGGGACGGATCGATGGCGTGCTGGGCATTCTCAAGGCCTACACGACCCGGGTCGGCACGGGCCCGTTCGTCACCGAGCTCGAGGAGGACCATGGCGAGTTCCTGCGCCGCCGCGGCAACGAGGTCGGCACCACCACCGGCCGGCCGCGCCGCTGCGGCTGGCTCGATGCCGTTGCCGCCCGCTACGCCGTCATGGTCAACGGCGTCGATGCCGTGGCGCTGACCAAGATGGACGTGCTCGATACCCTCGACGAGATCCGCATCTGCGTCGCCTACCGGATCGACGGCGAAGAACGCCGCCAGGTGCCGGCAACCGTGGAGGAGCTGGGTCGCGCCGAGCCCGTCTATCGCACCCTGCCGGGTTGGCGCAGCGACACCGTCGGCACCGTCGACTTCGACCGCCTTCCCGCAGCCGCCCGCTCCTATGTCGCCGCCATCGAGGAAGAGGTCGGCGCCCCGGCGGCCATCGTCTCCTCGGGCCCGCGCCGGGAAGAGACCATCCTGCGGCCCGGTGCCGCCCTCGAACGTCTCCTGCCCGCCGGCGCCGTGGCCTCGGTGCGCGCCGCGATCGGCGGCTGATCTCCATCGGCCGATAGCGCTACGGCCCGCCAGAGCGCGGCGGGCGCCCACCCCGAGGGGCGGTGGCGCACCGTCCGCGTGCATGAAGCGCTGAACCCAGGAGCAGGTTAAGCTTCCACCAGGCCGCAAAGGAGGGATCGCCAATGCCGACCTTCGTTCTCATGACCCGGATATCCGCCGAAGAGCTGCAGGACGCCCGCGACCGCCGGGAGACCGGCAAGCGCTGGCTCAACAAGGTCCAGACCGCCTGCCCCCAGGTGAAGTGGCTGGCCCACTACGCGCTGCTCGGCCCCTACGACTACATGGACATCTACGAGGCGCCCGACATCGAGACCGCCGCCCGGGTCTCCCTGATCTCCCGCGCCGCGGGAGCCCTGAGCGCCGAGAGCTGGCAGGCCATGCCGTACGACAACTTCCTGAAGCTGCTCGAAGAGGTCCAGGAGTAGCCGCAGAGCGCTGGCCGCCCTCCCGACGCGGTCGCTATACTGCGGCGGGCCGTTAGCTCAGTTGGCAGAGCAGCGGACTTTTAATCCGCGGGTCCAGGGTTCGATTCCCTGACGGCCCACCAATAAGTCTCATAGATCCAAGAGTTTAGGGGGTTTTCAGCTTGGGGTCTGGCGTGGGCTCCGCTCCGTGCGACACGCTTGCGACACCACAGGAAGAGAACCGAAATCCCCGCCGCCGGCTGGACCTCGCCGGGGCTGATCTAGTCCCCCCGGAGTTCTGTCACCCGATCTGAGGCGCGATGGCCGAGCGTGCAAGCTCAGGTTTCAAGAAGGGTGGGGGACTGTGAGTCCTCCGCCCGGCGGCCGATGGGCGGTGGGCCGACTATTGGCACCCTACGCGGTCGGCACCTGGATTCGGGCTTGGTGGCCTGCTCCGACTACGTACTCTGTCTTCGAGGAGCTTGCTCTGAGCGAGGATACGCAGCTGGCGGAATCCTGAGATCTCCAGCTCATGGATCACTGCTCCTCTCGAGCAGCTGTTTCCAGCCCAGCAGCAAGTGGACTTGTGACACTGCGGCGTTCTCGTCCGTCTCGATAGTCAGGAACCGCCTGCCGTCCCGACTTGCTGTGAAAGCCTCGCTGGGCCGTCGGTTCAGGCGAATGTGAAACAGCTTCGTCTCGCCTCGTGGAACGAAGGAACTATCCTCCAGATCGATGGAAACCGCGACGAGATCGCCGTTCAAATCCAGGTAGAACAACTCATCGCCACGCTGACTCCAATCCGGAATCCCTCCCCCTTCCTTCGACACCTGCCACTTGCGACCGCGATCGGGGAAAGACGTCACGTATACCTCGTTCTGACCGGATTCATCCGAGCAGTAGGCCAGCCAGCGACCGTCCGGAGACAGTGCGGGAGTGAACTCGTTGAAGGGTGTCTCCAGCAGTGGATAAGGTGCGGTTTCCCTGTCGAGCGGGACCACCCAGATGTCCGACGGGCCCTCGGTTGGGCCTGCGGGGGGGTTGGCAGTGGCAAGGATGAGGCTGCCGTCCGGAGACCAGTCGTCAGCGGTGAGAGTGAACTTAGCGCCTGGCTCGCCCTTCCATAAGACCTCACTGCTGGCCCCACCGAAGGTGGGTTGCACCTCGATGGTGGGGGGTGAAAACTGGGAAAATGCAATGCGGTCGCCGCCCGGAGACCAGATCGGCTGCACTGCTGCGGAGGATCTGAAGGTGAATTGGGTCGAGACCTCGCTTGCAACGTCGTGGAGCCACACATCAATGAACCCGACCTCCCCGTAGGCAAAAGTGGCAGCTTGTTCTCCGTTAGGGGAAAGTTCGACCCCGATGTGACGAGCGGGCGGCCCCAGCGTTCCGAGACTTTGACCCGATCGATCGCGCCACCTCAGCAAGGTTCTCTCTGCCGACTTGGGGCCGTGGAAGGCCAGAACCCCCGACCGGGAGACAGAAAACAGACTGGCGCTTGGCAACTTGCCGACACCCTCCGCGATCGGTAGCGCGTCTCCGGTGATCAGCTCGCGCGCCGGATCGAAGGGGAGGGCGAGGAGAGTGCCCTGGTCAACGAACCACAGGTGATCAGCGGCCATTTCGACCTTCGAGCCGCTGCGCATGAGCTCCCGAGGCCGTGCTCCATCCAACGAGCCGATCATGACGGAATAGTCGTCGGTGCTCGGAGACGTCGGCTGCGCAAGATACAGAAACCGCTGGCCGTCCGGAAAAAAATGCGGAACGAAACCCTGCACGCCGGTTGTTGCGTCGAGAACGGTGAGAGGCTCACACCCTTGGCCGTTCGCATCGACACGGTGTAGACGGCCGTTCGGTGCGTAGAGGATCACGCCGTCTTCGCTCCACGTTCCTAGCCCCGTGCCCGCGGTACTGCACAGCGTGCCGGGTGGCCCGCCGGTGATGTCGATGCGACTCAGCGTCAGCGTCTCGCCGTTGGTGAAGGCTACTGATTGGCTGTCGGGCGACCAGAATGGGAACCGAGCTCCCTCGGTGCCCGGGAGGACGCGCGGCTCGGGGTCCTCGAGGCTTCTGATCCAGAGGCGGGGGAACCCGTCGGTCCCGCGGGCGGAGAAGGCCAGCCAGGCTCCGTCAGGCGAGACCGCCACGGGTCCGGGCCTGCCGCTCTCGAGAAAGAAGGCGCTACCCTGTGGCGGCGACACCAGGGCACGCACGACCTGGAGCTTTCTGCCGGCCTGGCGCCAGACCACGACGCCCAGGGCGACGAGTGCGAGTGCCAAGAGGACGGCAACCGCCGGTAACAGTCGACCGGCTCGCGCAGATGCTGCGGTGACTCTCTCTGTCCCCGCTTCTTCCTCCGAGCCGCTGACCGCCTCCTGGATCTCCAGCCGTGCATCCGCAACAGAATGGAGTCGCTGCTTGGGATTCCGTTTGAGACTGCGTCTAAGCAGGCGCTGGACGGCGGGTGGCGTCTCGTCGGGGAGGGCACGCCAATCGACTTCCGCGCTCAGGACTGCGGCG